>JAZUDP010000081.1:0-29882 GCA_045639705.1 Acutalibacteraceae bacterium | reverse complement strand
CCTTGCACTCGTTCATTCTTGTAACGGCAACTGCCTTGGCTCTTTCCGCGTAGTATGCCTTATAATCGGGATATGAGCCGGGAGTTACATAAACGGGAGTGAGGGTTGTATCCTTAACCGTGAAGAAGCTGTAGGTTGAGTAGGAGCTGACGATTTCTCCGTTTTCGTCTACCCAGTAAACGTACCAGTCGCCGTTTGCTCTGATGCCGTCTGCTTCCTTGATTTTAACGGTTGCGATGTAGTATTTTTCAGACTTTTCTTCAACAAGCTTCTGTGATACAGTCGCGCCGCCGGTTACCTGAATGTCGTATTTAACAGGTGAACCCCAGCCGAGGGGAACGTGGTTAACATCAACAAGAGAAACATCAAGTCCGTCAGGTCCGACGAATGTGCCTGTTGCGGCAACGCCGTCAACCCAGCCTTCTGTTGCAGGGAAAAAGTCTTCATCCTCTCCCGATTCGCACCAGTCTGTGAAACCGACTTCGATGTAATTCAGCTTTGAACAACCCTCAAACATTCCTGCATAGCAGCCGCCGACAAGCTCAATTGCGGGAAGATACGGAGCTTTTTCAAGGCTTGTGCAGTCATAGAACATATATGCATAGCAGTAAATTGCAAGCTCTGTTGCCGGAAGCTCAGGAGCTGTTTCAAGCGCAGTACAGCCCATGAACATTTCGTTATAACAGTAATAATTAAGATTTGTCGCCGGGAGTTCGGGTGCTTCTGCAAGACTTGTGCAGTCACAGAACATACCGACATAGCAAAAAGGAGCAAGCTCCGTTGCGGGGAGTTCGGGTGCCGATTCAAGACTTGCGCAATCCATAAACATACCCTGATAACAGCTTTCAGCAAGTTCTGTTGCGGGAAGCTCGGGTGCCGCCTTAAGACTTGTACAGCCATCAAACATACAGTAATAGCATTCTTCGGCAAGCTTCATTGCAGGAAGCATAGGCGCTGTTTCAAGACTTGTACAACCTTCGAACATTTCGTAATAACATTCTTCTGCAAGCGTTGTTGCAGGAAGCTCGGGTGCTTCTTTAAGACTTGTACAGCCTGCAAACATTTCTTCATAGCAGCTCTCTGCAAGCGTTGTTGCAGGAAGCTCAGAAGCCTTTTCAAGCAAAGTACAGCCTGTGAACATGTATGCATAGCATTCTAATGCAAGCGTTGTGGCAGGAAGCGCAGGTGCTTCAGTAATTGCAGTCATTCCGAACATTGCCCAATAGCAGGATTCTGCAAGAACAGTCGCAGGAAGTTCAGGTGCTTCTTCAAGCGAAGTACAGCCTGCAAACATATACGCATAGCAACTTTCGGCAAGCTCCGTTGCGGGAAGCTCAGGTGCTTCTTCAAGCGCAGTGCAGCCTGTAAACATATACGCATAACAATAAGGAGCAATCTCTGTTGCGGGAAGCGCAGGAGCAGCTGTCATATTTTCGCAGTTATCAAACATAAATGCATAACATTCATTTGAAAGCGTTTCCGAAGGAAGAATAAGGTTTTCAGCTGAAACAAGCGCCTTATTTTCAGAAAACAGGCAGTAGAAAGTACAGTTTGTTGTCAGCGCTTTTACATTTCCTTTTCCGTCAAGAAGCGTCGTGGCATCACCGCTGACTTCATATTTTCCGCTTCCGCCGAAGCTTATTAAATGATTTTCATATTTTTCGATATATTCGCTGAAGGTGCCGCTTGTACCCTTGAAGTATACCTTGTCGCCGGCATTTGCAAGAGTGATAACCTGAGTAACTGTCCTTCTGTCATTTTTTCCTGTAGCGGTCCAGACAACAGCCGTCCATGTTTCACCGTCTGTGCTGTAGAATAAATCTGGCAGCCAGTCAGTGCCGCTTGTATGTCCAACCGTTACCGTTGTATTATCCTCAAGTGCTGTAAAGGTGAGGTAATTCGGTTCTGCGGGATTTTCAGCAGTCCAGCCGAAGGGAACGTGGTCAGCATCGAAGATTGTCTTGTCAAGCTCTTTCGGACCGACGAATGTGCCTGCTGCGGCAACACCGTCAACCCAGCCTTCTGTTGCGGGGATAAAGTCTTCATCTTCTCCGTCCTCACACCAGTCTTTAAAGCCAACCTCAATATAATTCAGCTTTGAGCAGCCTTCAAACATTCCCGCATAGCAGCCTTCTGCAAGCTCTTCTGCCGGAAGAACGGGAGCCTTTTTGAGATTTATGCAATCCGTAAACATACCGGTGTAACATCCCACAAAGAGTTCTGTTGCGGGAAGTTCAGGTGCTTTTTCAAGGTTCTCGCAGCCTTTAAACATTTCGCCATAGCAGCCCATAGCAAGCTCTGTTGCCGGGAGTTCGGGTGCTTCTGTAAGACTTGTGCAGTCTTCAAACATACAGTAATAGCATTCTTTGGCCATTGTTGTTGCGGGAAGCTCGGGTGCTGCTTCAAGATTTTCGCAGCTGTAGAACATGTATTCATAGCATTCTTCGGCAAGCGTTGTTGCGGGAAGCTCAGGAGCTTCGGTAATCGGAGTAAATCCGAACATTCCGTAATAGCAGAACGGTGCAAGCGTTGTTGCGGGAAGCAGCTCGGGTACTTCTTTAAGATTTGTACATTCCCCAAACATGCAGTAACAGCAGGAATCTGCAAGCTCAGTTGCGGGCAGCTCAGGTGCTGCTTCAAGATTTTCGCATTCGTAGAACATATATTCATAGCAGCTTGTTGCAAGTGTTGTTGCAGGAAGCTCGGGTGCTTCCGATATTGCTGAAAGTGCAAACATATAAGAATAGCACATTTCTGCAAGCTCTGTTGCGGGCAGCTCCGGCGCCTTTTCAAGCGCGGTGCAGCGTTCGAACATTTCGGCATAGCAGCCCATAGCAAGCTCAGTTGCGGGCAGCTCAGGTGCTTCTGTAAGACTTGCACAGCCTACGAACATAAGAGCATAACAGCATACCGCCATCGTTGTTGCAGGTAGCTCGGGTGCTGCTTCAAGCGATGAACATTCATAAAACATTTCTTCATAGCAGAAATCTGCAAGCTCGGTTGCAGGAAGCTCCGATGCGGATTTAAGAGCCGGACATTCGTAAAACATCATGCAGTAGCATTCTTCCGCAAGCTTTGTTGCGGGAAGCTCGGGCGTTGCTTCAAGAGCCGTACAGCCTGCAAACATGCTATAGTAGCATGCTTTTGCAAGTTCAACTGCGGGAAGCTCGGGCGCGGATTTAAGAGAAGAGCATTCATAAAACATTTCTTCACAGGCTTTTTCTGCCATTTTTTCCGCGGGTATAACCGAGGGAGCTGATATCAGGCTTGGACAATTGAAGAACATGTCGCTGTAGCAGCCCTTGGCGAGTGTTGTCGCCGGGAGTTCAGGTGCTTTCTGAAGATTTTCACAGTCGCTGAACATCGCGCTGTAGCAGTAGGGAGAAAGCGTTTTTGAAGGAAGAATCAGATTTTCAGCTGATACCAGTGCGTCATCTCCCATGAACAGTGTGGTGAAAACATACTCATCTGTAAGCGTTTTAACGTTTCCGGTTCCGTTGAGAAGAGTTGTGATATCGCCGCTTACCTCATATTTTCCAGTTCCGTCGAAGTTTTTGACATATCCGGTACCTTCCGTACCCTTGAAATACAGTTTACTGCCGGCCTTGCTGAGGTTAAATCCTGCATAATAATCATCCGGTTCAAGAAGGTTCCAGTCTTCTCCGTTTGAGCTGTAATAAAGTCCGGGTCCGTTATTGCTGCAATAATGAACCGTTACTTCCGTATTATCCTCAAGTGCTGTAAATGTGAGGTAATTCGGTTCTGCGGGATTTTCAGCAGTCCAGCCGACGGGAACGTGGTATGTGTCGAATATTGTCTTGTCAAGCTCATCGGGTCCGATGAATGTGCCTGTTGCGGCAACGCCGTTAACCCAGTATTCTGTTGCGGGAACAAATTCTTCATCTTCTCCGTCCTCGCACCAGTCTGTGAAGCAGACTTCAATATAATTAAGCTTTGGGCAGTTGTAAAACATTCCGCTATAGCAGCCGCTTACAAGCTCTGTTGCCGGAAGCTCAGGCGCGGCTGTAAGGTTTTCGCAGTCGAAAAACATATTTTCGTAACAGCTCTTCGCAAGCTCAGTTGCGGGAAGGGCAGGTGCCTCGGTAAGTCCCGACTTGCCGAACATTCCGAAATAACAGCTTACGGCAAGTTTTGTTGCGGGAAGAGCAGGTGCCGTTTCAAGGCTTGAACAGTCAAGAAACATAGAACCATAACAGGCCATAGCAAGCTCAGTTGCGGGAAGAACAGGTGCTTTTGTCAGGTTTTTACATGATACAAACATTTCTCCGTAGCACAGTTCCGCAAGCGTTGTTGCGGGAAGAGCAGGTGCTTCTTCAAGAGCCGTACAGCCCGCAAACATGGTATAATAGCATTCTTTTGCAAGTTCAGTTGCAGGAAGAGCCGGCGCCTCTTTCAAATTTGCACAGCAGCAAAACATATCGGAATAACAGTACTCAAAAAGCGTTTCTGCGGGAAGCGCAGGTGCTGTCTTAAGGCTTGAACAGCCTGTAAACATAGCAGCGTAGCAGCCTTCAGCAAGCTCGGTTGCGGGCAGTTCCGGCGCGGCTGTAAGATTTTCGCAGTCTGAAAACATGGATAAATAGCAGCATTTCGAAAGCGTTTCCGAGGGAAGAATAAGGTTTTCAGCAGAAGCAATTGCCTTGTTTTCATAGAACAATCCGTCAAAAACATAATCCTCTGTCAGCTTTTTGATATTTCCCGTTCCGTCAAGAAGCGTTGTAACATCACCGCTGACATCATATTTTCCGCTGCCGCCGAATGTGATTGAATTAGTATTATGACCCGGATTTTCACAGCCGAAAGTACCGCTTGTGTTTTTGAAATACACCTTGTCACCGACATTTTCGAGGGTGATTGTCTGAGCCTTGACTCTATAATCGGTATATCCTGTAGTAGTCCAGTCAACAGCTGCCCACGTTTTGCCGTCTGTGCTGTAGAGCAGGTCGGGCAGCCAGTCAGTACCGTTTGTATGTTCAACGGTTATCGTTGAATCTGCTTCAAGTGCGGTAAAGGTGAGGTAGTTTGCCGAAAGTGCATCCCAACCTGTCGGAATGTGACTTTCGTCAAATGCGGTTTTGTCAAGTTCTTCGGGACATACGAATGTACCTGCCGCGGCAACACCGTCAACCCAGTCTTCTGTTGCGGGGATAAAGTCTTCATCTTCTCCGTCCTCACACCAGTCAGTAAAGCCGACTTCAATATAATTAAGCTTGGGGCAATCCATAAACATTCCCGCATAGCAGCCGCTTACAAGCGTTTCGGCAGGAAGATACGGAGCTTTTTTAAGATTTGTACAGCCGGAAAACATAGCGGCATAGCACATTTCCGCAAGCTCTGTCGAGGGAAGAGCAGGTGCTTCCGTCAGACTTTCACAGCCTGAGAACATATTTACACAGCATTCCTTCGCAAGCTCTGCTGCCGGGAAATCGGGGACTTCTTTAAGGCTTGTACACTCGCCGAACATATATTCATAGCAGTTTTCCGCAAGAGTTGTTGCGGGAAGAGCGGGTGCGGTTTCAAGGCTTGTACACCCTGAAAACATGGCGTAATAGCAGTTTGTTGCAAGTGTTGTTGCCGGAAGCGCGGGAGCTGCCTTAAGGCTTGAACAGCCTCCAAACATAGCGGCATAGCAGCCTTCCGCAAGCTCAGCTGCCGGAAGCTCTGCCGGAACTGTTTCAAGAGATGTGCAGTGAACAAACATGCTGTTGCAGCTTCCCTCGGAGACAACCGAAGGAGAAAAATCAGGGGACTTTTTCAGGCTGCTGCATTCCATGAACATTCCTGCGTAGCTGCCGTACTCAAGCTTTTCAGCCGGAAGCTCTGCCGGTCCTTCTTCAAGGCTTGTGCATGTATCAAACATACAGGTATAGCATTCTTCTGCAAGCTCAGTTGCGGGAAGCTCCGGTACCGCCGTCAGATTGCTGCATTCGTAAAACATGGAGCGATAACATGCTTTGGAAAGAGTTTTTGAGGGAAGAATAAGGTTTTTGACTGATACCAGTGCCTTGTTATCAAGGAACAGTCCAACAAAAACATAATCCTCTGTCAGCTTTTTGATATTTCCCGTTCCGTCAAGAAGCGTTGTAACATCACCGCTTACCTCATATTTTCCTGTTCCGACGAAACGGATATAGTAATCTTCCTCTGTACTGAAAGTACCGCTTGTGCCTTTGAAGTATATCTTATCGCCGACATTTGCAAGCGGAATTGAGATGTTTTTTGTCCAGTCTACAGCGGTCCACGTTGAACTGTCCGTGCTGTAGAAAAGGTCAGGGTCATCGCTTAGTGCGAGTGTACTTTTTACCGTTACCGTTGAATCTGCTTCAAGTGCGGTAAAGGTGAGGTACTGAGCATCCCCGGCAAAGACCGAAAGCGGAAGTATCTGCAGGATGAGTGCAGCCGCAAGAATGATACTCAGAATTTTACTGATTCTTTTTTTCATCAAATCTTCCCCCAATTTATAATTAATCATTTTATTTTATCATTGCAGGAAAAAAATGTCAATAAATCAGCCTTAGATTAAGCACTACATTATAGATTTCATGTGTAAAAAACTTTAAGCAGCGAACTGACTCCGGAATCGGTTCGCTGCTTTATTCTGAATATTGTCGCAGAGGCTTTTGTTTATGCGTGTTTATTAAAATCCGTCTTTTTTATTTTAACAGCAAGCATGATTACCACAAGTATGAGTGAAAGCACATCCGCGGCCGGCTGTGCCCAGATAAGACCGTCCAGACCGATAACTGCCTTCATAATAAATACCGCGGGAATAAAAATTACGCCCTGGCGGAAGACGGAAGCAAGCAGGGCGGGAGTTGCCGCACCCATTGCCTGCAGGGTATTCTGACAGATTGCGAAAGCTCCTATCAGCCATGATGTACTCATGAGGATTCTCGTAAAGTGAACTCCGCAGCTGAGAGCTTCTCCGTTTGTAAGAAAGATTTTTACAATCGGCTCGGCAAAAATAAAGCAGAGAGCCGATACTGCAAGACAGGCAGCAAGTCCGAATATTGCCGAGAACCGTATACCGCCCGTCAGTCTTTCCCTGTTTTTTGCGCCGAAGCAGTAACCGAAAAACGGCTGAACTCCGCTTCCGATTCCAATTCCTATAAGCGTTACAATCATAATTATCTTCGAGGTAACACCGTAGCCCGCAACATACATGTCGCCGTATCTGGCAAGCTGACCGTTTACAACAATAGACGAAAGGCTTACAAGAAGGTTTGCAAGCGATGCCGAGATACCGACGGAAATAACGCCCGTGAATATACCGTCCTTCATGGAAAAATGCTTTATATTTATGCTGAGGTTGGATTTTCCTCTGAAAAAATAAATGAGGTAATAGCCTGCGCTTACGGCGTTGCCGATAACTGTTGCAACAGCCGCTCCTGTTATTCCCCATCCGAAAGCGAGAATCATAATCGGGTCAAGGATAACATTGAGAAGGTTGCCGATTACCGTACCCGTCATTGCCTTCATCGGCTCGCCTTCAGTTCTGATTATATTCGAAAAACAGTTTGAAATCATCGAGAAAACACCGCAGCCCACTGTTATTCTCAGATAGCTGAGCGTAAAATCCATTGTGTCCCTGCTTGCGCCGAGCATAACTGCGATTTTTTCTGAAAAAACCCAGAGAATAGCCATAAAGGTCAGACCGATTGCCACGCATGACCACATGCAGAATGAGCTTACTTTTTTGGCGTACCCGGTTTTACCTGCACCGAGGGCTCTTGAAATTACCGATGTTCCGCCTACTCCGAACAGAGTGCCGAGCGACATGAATATCATAAATACGGGGGTAGCAAGCGAAACGGATGCGACCTGCAGGTCGTTATGTGTCATGCCGATAAAAAATGTATCGGCAAGGTTATAAACCATGACCATCACCATGGCGATGAGCGCGGGAATGCTGTTCTTGATTACAACCGCGGGAATTGAGCCTGACGCAAACATTTCAGATGCGCTGCTTTTGCTTTCGTGCGAATGACTGTGATTCATAATTTTTCTCCAATCGATTAGTTTCAGTTAATTGTTGGATATGCAACTTTCTGATATTACTACAAACATCGTGTTTTGTCAAGAATTTTACCGAATAATTATTTGAATTTTCTTATTGATTAAGGCGTTTGTTTTCACTGCGTCGGCAGAAGAGGGGGCAGGCGCAATATACACAGAAAAAGGAGCAGAGACATTTAAAGCTCTGCTCCCTTTAAATAACTGCTGATTAAAATGTAAAAAGGCTGTAAATGAATTCAATTAATGTGCGCAGGCACGAAAGAATTATTTCAAACAGGCTTGCCTGAGCGGGTGCTTCGGCGTCTGTGTTTTCAGCTTCAGCTGTCTGGTCTATGAGGCTCAGATATTCCGAATAAGCTGAGCTTGTGTAAAGCTGCCCGTCAGAAATTCTGCTCTGGTCAACATCCGCAAGAAGCACGCCTGCCTGCTGAAGTGTTTCGACATCAAGCCCGTCAATAACGCCGTCATGGCTGCAGTCGGCAGCCATATAAACTGCTTCTCCCGCGTCGGCTTCCGAAAGCATGCCGTTTGCTATGCAGGATACAATCGTGGCATCCTGCCCGTCATACCAGCCGTCGCCGTTGACATCGCCGAACAGTACAACCGTGTAGGTTTCTTTAAGCACGCTGTCCTTATCGTAAACCTTTACAAGAGTACCGGTTCCGATTTTTGCGAACGCTTTTTCATAAACGGCACTGCAGCCCGGTTCTCTGAAATTCAGATAAGCCGAAAGACTGTCAAGAGCAGGCTCAATGCCGTAAATAATATTGCGCTCATAGTCAACCGCGGCGTTATCGGAATAAAGAATTCTTTCGGTCCACAAGGCGGTAACGGTTTCGTCTGAATCGCCGACTGTGTATTCGTCCGAACTGAGGATTGTTCCGTCGGAAAGCTGCCAGCCTGCCGGGTCAAAGCCGTATTTCTTTACTTCCGGCAGCGTAATGATATCGCCCTCACTGTAAGTGCCTGTGTACCCCGTTACGGCGTTCTGCCCGGTAAGCTGAATGTCGCTTATGACGGCGGTATCGGTGTGATTCTGTTCCTCCACGCGAAGATATGCGCTGTCGGCTGTTTCAGAATCGGCTATGGTGAGCTTTGCCGTGAACAGATATGTTCCGTCGCTCTGCTGTGTAAAGCTCTGTTCCGTAAACTGATAGAATTTCGGGAACAGATTCCAGCCTCCGCTGAATTCCGGATTATACGCAAGGAAGGAAACACGGTCGGATGTTGATTTAAGCGAAAGGTTATATGTTTTTCCCGCTTCGACATTGAGCGTAAGCGGAAGATATGCATATCCCTGTTCTGTGCTGTCAGGTGTAAATGTCACTGTTGTGCCGCTTACGGTGTAGCTGCACTTGTGGCCTGTGAACGAGGGATAACCGCAGTCTGCGGGATTGAACGAAAGTGTGTTCCATACAACCAGATTGGGCGATGCTTCTGCGCCGCCGAAATCAACAGTAACGGTCGGATTTTTCTTAAGAGCGTTATACGCATGCTCAAGTCTCTGAACCGAGGAATCAATTGCGTTCTGTGCATATGTGTCGTTATAGATTATTGTTCTGGCTTCCGAAAGCGCAGCCGTATACTCGGCATATTCGGCGGAGGCTGTATTGCAGCCGTCGGGAGCCGATGCATATTCGTCAAGCGCCAGCTCACGAAGCTGAGCCTTATCAACGCCGTAAATATTGAAATCAATAAAGCTGTTTGTGCAGTAATATGCGGTAAGGCTGAAATTCTGAGTGAATGTGCATGCCGCAAGTCTGAAGCTGACGGTTTCTCCCGCCTCGGGAACGGGACCGTTAATAACGCCCGCTTTTCCTTTTACATTCTCAAGGGGAGGGGATATTATGGTGTTTCCGCCGTTTGCCGCGCCTAATACAGGATTATTGTATGTGCCGACCTCTAATGTATATGTCTTTCCGTTTACCGTTTTGGAGTCGCGGTTTGTAATTGTCGGTGTATATCCGTCGGCGAACATGAGATAAACTCTCATTGAACCTGCGGTGATATAATCAAAGTTGACACCGACTCTGAGAAGAGTTTCGGAAAGATTGCCGTAAAGCGAACGGTCAACATACATATTCGCCGCGGCGCTGCTGCTGCGTGCGGCAACAATAAGACCGAACTGGTCGTAATTGACAGCGTTATCGTAATTTTTGTTGTCAAAATTAAGCTCAGGCTCGGTATGGCTTGTTCCGCCCGCCACACCCGAAGCGTAGAAGGTCGAGGTCGACATTGCTTCGTTCGGCTTGTGCTGTGTGATTTTATAATATACAGTCTGTTTATCGGCTGAATGTGACAGCAGTGAATTATATCTGCTTTCAAATTCGGAAATCAGACCGTCCTGACTGTCGGGCGTGCTGTCGATAAGACCCGAGCAGAATTCCTCAAGGGCGCTGCCGAATTCAAGCCATGCATAGGTTGAATAATCCTCCTCATGCAGGGATGTCAGAGAAGACATTTTATTTATCAGCTTCCGGCAGTCGGTAAGTCCGCCGTATGCCGCGGTGATAGCCGATGCGGCCCGGTCAACATCACTCTGAACCGCAAACGGGTCATTATAAATGTTTCTGCCGTTTTCGAGCGCGGTATAATATGCGTTCCACGATTCCGCGGTATATTCAGGGTGATAATAAGCGGGAACAAGGTCAATTGCGTTTTTCAGGGCTGTTTTATCGGCCGCGGCGGTTGTACGCAGTGAGTTTACCGCTGCGTCAATTTCGGCCTGTGTTTTATTGCCGCTGTTGAGGACAGCCAGCGCATTTGTAACGGCGGAATCGCTTCTGCCGTCTGCGACAGCGCTTCTGCAGGCTGTTCGGAGAACGGATTTGTCAACTCCGACAAGCGTAAGGTCGATATAGCTGTTTACGCAGTAGTAATAATGACTTCCCGGATTTCTTGAATATTTCGAGCAGTCCGATGTTCTCTGAATAAGCACTATACCCGCAATTCTCATGCTTACGGCTTCTCCCTTATCGGGAACGGCTCCGTAAAGCTTTCCTGTTACTGTTTTGTTTAAATATTCGGACGATACGGATACATCGGCGTCTCCCGGCTTGCCGACAAACGGAGTATCGGAAAGTCCGTGACTGAGTGAATAGGTTTTTGTACCCGAGGTATAGCTTCCGCTTCCGCCGAATACGGGAGATGTTGTTCCCGGCGCGGCTAACGAACAGTAATATCTCATCGTCTGACCGGAGGCGCTTTCTATATTTCCGCCGATTCTTAAATCGGTTTCCGACATATCGCCGTATTGCGAAACATCAATATACATCGTTGCCGTGGCCGCTGCGCTTTTGCTTCTTGAATCAACATCGAACTCGCTGTTAATGCTTTCCGTGGGATAAGCCGATGTCAGAGCCGAGCCTGATGCATCTGAAATGCTGTTTCCGCTGCTTACGCTCGAAACAAACAGATTTGTTCTTGCGGCTGCGTATGTGCCGCTTTTATAGGTTGCGAGAAGGCTTTTTTTGCATTCGCCCGTCATTATCCAGTCAGCCGTATTGGTTACGGTATAAGCCGACGCGGATGCCTGCTGACTGTTCTGAAGCGAACTGTACGCCTGTTCAAGCTTTGCCTTTGTTTCGGTGTTTCTGTCTGAAACTGCGTTTTTCTTTGCCAGCTCATATTCGTTCCATTTTCCGGTATCATACCAGTCCTTTTTGTGGCTGAGATTGTTTACAAGGTATCTGCTGCCGAAGGTCTGTGAGCCGACATTGCTGAAATCGTAAGGCGTAAAGCCTATCTGACCTGTGCCGGATGTGCCTGTGAAATTAAAGTTTCTGTTTTCGGGGTCGAGGAAACACGGGTCGGCAAACACACCGTTTTTATAATATCCGAGCGATGCGATATCCGACTTTGCTTTTTTGGTATCATTTGCGTCCTCGATGCTGCTGTATACCTCGCCGTTCTGATTTTTGCTGTACAGATAGTCATAGTAAAGGTTCTGACTGTCGGTAAATCTGCCTTTGGAGACCTTCTGATACATCATCTGTCCGTCGCCGGCAAGAATGTTATTTTTCAGATACAGCTCTGTTACGGGAGTTGAACCCAGTTCGGCCGCAGTGGTTGTTCTTGAGCTTCTGACCTGAGCGTCCTTGTTGAACGCGAATATATTGTTCTGAACGGTATTCACCTGACCGTAGTGCTGATGGAAGCCCTGAGAATCGCAGTCATATACAAGATTGTTTTTAACTGTGACATTTTTTGAGCCTTCGTCAAGATAGATGCCCCATCCTCCGTAGGTGCTTGCGTCCTTTCCTGCCGCAACATCGCTTACGACATTGCCTGAAACCTCGGTCCAGTCCGTGACTCCGAGCAGATATATACCGCCCATATCCGACAGAGCGGCGTGACCTATATCGTAAATCAGATTATCGGAGACTGTATTGTAATTGTTTGCCGTATAGGTATAGCCCCAGGTCCAGCCGACGGAAATCGCGGTATATGCGCCGTGATGAATTTCATTGTGAGAAATGTCGGAATAACGCGCGTAGGTCTGGAAAACTGCAACGGACATGGGTCTCATAAGACCGTAATTGTAAATATAGTTATCGGTGACGGTTATGTGGTTTGTAACGTTTGTCTCGCTGTTCGGACCGCTTATGTAAACTGCGTGCGCTCCGATGTCTGTAAATTCACAGCCGTTAACAGTGCAGTATGAGCAGCCGTCGGAAATTCTCAGACATGTTTCTCCGATGTTTTTGAATTTACAGCCGTTAAAGCTGATGCCGCTTGAGTCTCTGAGTTCGATGCACGGCTTTTCGTTATTGTCCGCCTGAGCGCTTGTTGCGCCCGAATCGCTCCAGTTTGTATCCGCAAATGTAATCCCGTTGAATGTAATTCCGGAGCAGCCTGTAATGCTCATCAGCTTTTCAAGGCCGCCGGCACGCACTGAGGTGCTGGTGATAGTTTCGTTTTCATACGGAATGTAATACAGCTTGTATGCGCCGTAGTCCATATACCATTCGCCGGGCTTGTCAAAGGCCTCGCGGACATTTTCAAGATAATATGCGTCATCCGCGCCTATTGTGCATCCGCTGCCTCTGTCAAGGCTTACTTTTTTGTTTGCCGTATCAATATCCGCTATGTTAAGGTATTCGTCAACCCAGTAATGGAAAAGGCGGACATGAATATGGGTGTAATCGTAAAAATCGGATATATCGCTGTTCCGGTAAATAAACGCTTTGTTTACTGCGAAGGTCGCGTTGGTAGGGTTCTGAGGGTCGGCACCTGCCGAAGCGTAATAGTAACCGGTTTCGGGCAGACGCGAATTGGACAGCAGACCGCCCTGACCGTAAAGCGTATTGAAATCTCCGCTGATTCCCGAGGCATCAATATCGGAGGTCCAGACAGCCCTGCCGTCAAGATATTCGACTTTCCAGTTGCTGATTACATAAGCGCCGCTTAAAACTACATTTTCGTTGTTATATGCGCTGAATGTAATGTTGTTGTCGGCCGGGGTTAAGCTGAGGGTACTGTCTAAATAATATGTACCCTCTCTCAGATATATTGTCGCGTTTGTCAGACCGTCACGGCTGACAATATTTTTTGCCGCGTTCAATGTCTTAAGAGGCTTATCTATTGTTCCGCTCCAGCCGTCATTTCCGTCCGGAGAAACATAAAGCACATCCGAGCCCGCCGCAGCGGCCTTCAGAGCTATGCCCGGGCTGAGTACAGACAGCAGCTGCAGCATAATTGTCAGACAGAGCAGAACGGATAACCATTTTTTCATAACAGCACCTCGTTTTTTATTCATTTTAAAATATTGTATTGTTTAATTAATTCAACATCCTTTAACAAGTAATGTAACACAAAAAGCTCCGTACAGTCAAGTACTGTTTGTCTGTGCAGCGTGAAGAAAGAAAAAGTCACGGATACCGAGAATATGCCCGTGCGTATCTGTATGATTTTTTGTTTATATGCTTTTACAAAAAACGAACCGCATCCCGTTTTTTTGCGGAATGCGGTTCGTTTTTCAGCGCAGGCTGCTGTTGTATTTATTCTTCAAAAGAGCGCTCGAGAACATCGGAATAAGCGCCCATGGGACAGTCGGACAGCAGACACATCAGAAGAAAGCATTCATACGGATTGGCTATGTACAGCTCGCCCATATAGCATTCTTCAAGTATCGGATTTATGTGATTGAGGAAATCGGAATACCGCTTCTTATTGTTTACGGTGCTTTCATCCATTGCGTGTATAAAGAAGCAGAGGGTAATAAGGTCGAACCGGTCAACGGCGGTTTTCTTTGTAAGAATTTCGCCGAGGTGCTTGCGGCTCATGCGCTTGCTGCTGAAATGCTTTGCAAGAGTTGATTTTGAAAATTTCTGCAGATTTCCCTTGCCGTCAAAGGGTATGCCGCAGCATAAATATTTTTCAACAACGGCTTCGCCGATGTCATCCGCGGTATACACCCTGCCTGAATTTCTGATGCTCTGAAATCTTTCTTTTCTGTCCTCAACCGAAATTGCGGAGTTTTCCGATTTTTCAAGATATTCTCTCGCCTTTTCTTCTGCTTCGTCAGCAGCGTCCTGCGTATACTGCCTTGCGATAATATTTTTGGTTTCCCGATACAGTGCGTCAAAGTGCCTGCTTGCCGTTACGCTGAAGGCTTTGCCGTTGTTTTCGGTTTTTATTTCCGAAAGTCTGCGGATGAGGTCGTCCTCGTTTTCTATGCTGAAGAAAATGTCGCGATATCCCACGGTAGCGTCGGAGCCGATATATGTGCTGTTTACGGGCAGGCTCAGATAAGTTTCCGTAAGCTGGCTGAATTTTGAAAATCTGAATCTGTTCTTATAGCAGTACCAGCAGATGATTTCAAACGGGTCCTTAAAATTAAAATCACTCTCGCGCTGGGCGTACATTAAAAATCTTGAAACATCCTCTGCGTTCATATTAAGTCCGAACCCCAGAAGAAAAACAACGTTTCTTGTCACGGAGGTCTGAGTGAGCCAGTTCTTTGCAAGTGCGCTCAGCTTTGACGATGTTTCGGAAAATGATTTCGGCGTTCCGTTTTCGGCGAAGGAGCTGACAATCAGATACTGATATTCTTTTATATCCACCTCGTCAAACGGTTCCTCAAAGCCCGCCTTGACATAGATATAGCGCTTAAGATAATCGCCGAACGGAATCAGCTTCATTTTTTTCTGAAGATGCTCATATATGAAATCGGCGTCTTTATCCGCGAACATTTCCGAGTCAACCGTATCGTAGAAATCATCCTCGGAATGAATTGTGAAATTTATTGTTTTCTCGTCGTTCATAGCTTGCTCCCTGAAGTTGAAAGAATATTTTTATGCGTCGGAATTAATAAATGAAATCTCTTTTTTCAATGTTGACCGAAGTGCTGCCGTTTAAAACGACCTCTCTGAGCATGGTGAATTTACCGTCAACGCTGCTTCCGGGTTTAAGTGCGTACCCCGATAAAGTTGAAGAAATAAACTCGAGGTCTTCGTCGGTTAATTCATTATTCTTTCTCATAAAGAAGTCATCGCTTTCCTTAAGATAATTCAGCCTGATATATATTTCGCTCAGACAGGTTGTTTCACGCTTTGAGCAGTCTAATATAAGTGTCTCGGATTCCTTCGGAATATATATGCCCGAAAACTGATTTTCAAAAAATCCGGTCTTTATTATTCCTCCGTCATATGTGAAAACATACCAGCAGCGGTGGCTTTCTTCCACTCCGTTTACGATAAGCTCGGGTACGCCGTTGCAATCGATATCATAAACATAATAATCCTCAAAATAGTCTTTTTTTACATTTTCAAGAACATCGAGGTATGCGTTATAGATTTTTTCTTTCTCGGAAAGCTGTCTGTCAGTTACGGCAGTTTCTGAGGCAGTGATGTCCGTGACATTCCCGATATCGGCTTCGGACAGCACTTCTTCCGCGGCAGAGGAGGGGATGAAATCTTCCGTCATGTCCTGCTGTCCGTCTTCGGTTGCGGAATCGCTGTACGCTTCCTCAGAGGATGGAATGTCTGCATCCGATTTGCTGTGAAGCGCAAATCCGACGGCGCACGGAATGATAACGGCTGCGGCAATCAGAGCGGCAATCATGCCTTTGAGCCTGTTGCTTTTTACCGTTCTTGCTTTGCCTTTTTCTGCTGACATCAGAGACCTTAACGCTTCGGAAAATTCCTCAACGGTCTTATATCTGTCCTCGGGGTCGAACGCGCACGCCTTAAGAATAACCTGATTCATTTTATCGCTGATATTTTCTATCGGCGGTATTTTTTCACCGCTCAGCCTTCTTTCAAATGCGGCCTGCCGTTCACTGTATTTTATCAGCTGCCTGTCGGGGTCGATAAAGGGCATCCTGTTATTGTTCAGCAGCCTGTACATAACAAGTCCGAGAGAATAAATATCCGCTCTCGAATCGTATTTCTTTGATTTGTATACCTCGGGCGCCATATAGTTATATGTGCCCTTCATGGACATTGACGCGTTCGTTTTTTCAAGCTGTCTTGCAACGCCGAAATCTCCGAGCTTGAAGTTTCCGTCCCTGTCGGCGAATATGTTCTCCGGCTTTATGTCCCTGTGAATAATTTTATGCTTCTCGCAAACAAGAAGAGCGCTGCAGAGGTCCTGCGCCAGCTTCATGACATCCTTTTCGGTGAAAGCTTTATCGCATGAATATGTGTTGAAGTCCGACAGCAGCTCCATCCGGATAAAAATATTCCAGCCTATACCGTTTTCGTTTTCCTTTACGGCATATTCCTGAATGTTTACTATGTTTTTTTCGCCTCTGAGAGATTCAAGTATGCTTATTTCACTCATGAATTCGCTGACAATGTCCCTGTAATACTCCCGTGTCTGTTCAGCGGTCATTCCCTCGGTTGAAAGCTCCGCAAGCTCCAGTTCATCCTGCGGAATGGAAATCACTTTAATTGCGGAGTATTCCTTTTCCCCGTTTACCTCACGGCAGCATTTATATACTGTACCGTAAGAGCCTTTGCCTATAACCTTTTCCTGCTTCCATTCAGGCCAGATGCTTTCGATTGTCATCATCATATTATGTTCACCCCGTTATTCTGAAGGCTATAATACTTATATTATCCCTGCCGCCAAGTCTCATCGCTTCGTCAAATAAGCGTTCCGCGAGATTTTCAATATCGCTGTTCAGAGAAATGCCGAGTATTTCCGATTCGTCCACCATATCTGTCAGCCCGTCGCTGCAGATAATGAATATATCATTGTCGCCGTATGCTGTTTCACCCGAATACGGCTCTATCAGTATTTCCTTTTCCGGGATACCGAGATGCTGGGTGAGTACCCTTCGCCTGTTGTATTTTCCGATAACGGCAATGTGGTCAACAGACAGCTGCTCGATTCCCGAATCCGATATTTTATATATTTTACTGTCTCCGATATTGCAGTACTGTACTTTACCGTCTATTTCAACCATCGCTGCGGTTGAACCCATTCTGAAGGAACCGCTTTCTTCCGTATAATCGCATATTTTCCAGTTAATCATCAGACAGATGTCCTCAAGAGATATATCGGTGCCGCAGCTTCGGGAAAAAATATTTCTGGCAATTTCTGATGCGATTTCTCCGTTTTCTTCACCGCCTATCCCGTCAAAAACAGCTAATTTTTCGGGATTATTCAGCTCAACAGAGTCGGAAAGTCTGACGGATTCGGAAATACAGCTTTTATCAAAGCCCTGTATGAATATCGCGTCCTGATTTTCGCCTCTGACCTTTCCCTTGTCACATACGGCGGAAAACGTTAAACAGCTCATTTTATCACCTTTGTAATTATAATTTTATACATATGCCATTGTCAAGACGGGAACGGGCAAAAACTGTTCAATAAGCGCCGGACGGCAAAGTCCGTACCGATAGTTTCTGCTGAATCTGCCGTTGAAGCCTTATCTGTATTTTTATTATACATCAGCCGTTCTGTTTTTCCGTGAATCGTGTTTTACATATAAAACCGTTTAATGCCGTCTGCTTTTATCGCTGTGTGTACGCGCGGAATAAAACTGTATATTTATCTGTCCGGGCATTGCCCCGGCAGGGCGGCGTTTATGCGCCGTAAAATGAAAAACACAGAAAAGGCGGGAGGCGGAATATAATCAAACTGTAAGCGGAACGGCGACAGGCCGTCCGGAATGCGAAGTCAGATAAAACACGCTTTTTGCATCTGGTTCGTTTGCATTTCGCAATCGGAAAAAGATGATAATATAAATAATAAGGAGAAATCAATCATGGAAAAGAAAACAGGAAAAAAGGTCGTTATTGCAATAGCAGCAGCTCTCGCGGTTGCAGCGGCAGGAGTAACTGCATTTACTGCGGTCAATAAAAACAGAAATAATGCTTTATCCGATGAACCGACATGCTGCAATATCCCGTTTGACATTACTGTTGAGGGTGACAGAATAGTCGGCGGCTTCGGAGACAAAGACTTTAAAGCGGTTACCGTTCGGGAAATGACTGATATGGGCTGGAAAACCGAGGTTGACATTAACGAAATTCAGAAGGTTGAAGCAGACGCGGAAGCGACAGAAGCCGGTATAGGCGATTATGAGGTCAGATGGTATGATTTCACTAAAAACGAAAGCACGGTTCAGCTTCAGGTTACGGCTGTGGACGGTGAGACCTTAAGCGATAAGGAGGTAACCGAATTACAGGTTGCGGACGGTAAAACGGCAGAGGTTGAAATTGCAGGTCAGAAAATGGTTTTAGGTCAGACTGAGGTTAAAGAGCTTCTTAACAGCGGCTGGGAAAACACGGTACCTGAGTTTACGGATTTAAATACACTGAAATATGATGAAACCGTACTGAATCCCGTACACCTTGCCTATGGCGACAGCGAAACGGTATTCGTTGTCAGCGGAAATAACGGCGATATTTTTACCGACTGTGTAATAACAGGCGTAATGTCTTAAAAAAGACAACTGAATAATACAAAAAGAAGGGTACAGATTGATTTCTGTACCCTTTGTGCTTTGAAAGCGTTGAGTTTTTTACTTTTCCTCATAGTTTATTCCCGTAACGGTGCTGCCGGATTTATTGAAGCGAAGTGTACAGCTGCTGAGGCTGTATACCAGAGAGGTTCCGGTTTCGGAAGAAGGATTGCCGTATGCGGCTTTTACATCGTTAACAGATGAACCTACATGTATTCCGAGTTCTGTTGAAATGCCCGAGCCGTCTATTTCAACAAGATAGAGATAATTCTTGGAGCCGTTTGCGTATGTGTAAAGCGAATAGCCGTCATAGCAATAAATTGTATCGCTGCCGTCATAATGACAGCTGGGAGCGTTCTGAATATCGTCGGGAATACCGAGTGAGGATATAAAGCTGTCGGTGATAATCATTCCTATTTTCATAGCTTTGTCGTTGATTCTGAGATGTCCGCTGTCTATTTTGGAGATTGAAGCAGGCTTTGTCTCTGCCTTATTCTCAGACTCGTTTTTCGGATTTGCCTCGGTTTCCTTTTCGGTTTTTTTATCGCCGTCCGAAGCTGCAGCTTTTTCCGTTTTGTCTGAAACATTCCCGCCGGAGGCTTCGGTTTCCGCTTCCGGGGCGTTACTGTCTTCTGCCGCAAATGAGACAGCCTGTCCTTCTTCAACGGTTAATGCGCTGCCGGTAATTTCCTTTACATCGTATTCTGCCGAATTTCCGCAGCCGTACATCATCAGCATAGCTGATGCGAGTGAGATTATCAGAATCTTTTTCTTCATCATTTTTGTCCCCCTGTTAAAATGTTTATATTGCTTTCAGCTTCCGCAATCGGAATATATGCTGAAAAGCCGTACATGTTTTCTTTCAAATCGGTTTTTTCCGATTCAAGCAGTTCAGACTCCAGAATCGGAAAAGCTTCGTAATATGTATCCGAAGTGCCGTCTGAAGCTTTTATGTAAATTTCGTTTGAATAATTTTCAAGAGTTCCGTAAATATGGAGATATTCTCCTGCTTCTGCCGAAAATATCTGAGCTTCGGTTTCCTCTGCGGAAACATTTTTTCTTTCGGGAGCCTCCATAACGGGACTGCTTTTTATCAGCTCGGGAATATTTCTTTCCGCAAGCTCAAGAATTACGGTATCATATATGCCCTTTTCAAGCGCGTTAAGCCTGCACGGAAGAATCCTTGTATATTCCGCGTTCTCAAATTCTTCGGATAAAAAGGGGAGAAGCGCATTCGTAAATGAATCCCTGAACATCAGAAGGCTGCCTTTTCCCGCGCCGCAGTATGTTTTTATTTTCATATCCTCGGGTGTTCTGTAATTTGAAACGTATTCAAACTGAGGCTGATAATTGAAAACCGCCTGCTCATCAAGGTAGCTGAGCTTCGGGAATATCATATCGTCAAGGTCCCCGCGCCAGCTTTTTTCAATTCTGTAGCCTGAGGAGGAATAGTCTCTGCACGGTTTTCCAAGCCTGCGCATAATATCGGAAAAACATTTTTCCGCTCCGATATTATTCCAGTGCGAATCCCTCTTGTGATACAGCTGAGTACTGTCCGATTTAAAGCTTTCCGATACATCCACATAATAATCGCTGTCTTTAAGAAGCGAATTCAGCCTTTCGTAATTAGTCGGCAGATTTGTTTTTGTAATATAATAGGGCATGTTTTCGGGATAAACAGTATTCTTGTTCGGAGCAACGACAAAAACAAAATCGCATCCCTGCGCCTTCACGCCTTCGTTCATCAGTTCAAGGACCTTTACCGCTGAGCTTATTTCCTCGTCGGTAAGGCGGCCCGACCCGGTATAATCGGGAAGCGTATCCGCAAAGTAAAGCCAGTCGTCGGAGCCGACAACTATTTTATCCTGATTTGAAACGCCGAAGCATTTTGCAAGAACAAAATTGCAGGCCGTAACAAGCTCTGACCTGAACGAAAAATGCTCTGAAAAATATGTATTCAGTTCAGAGGTGTAGTCGCTGTTGAAGCCGTCCTCTTCGCTGTACAGAACGGGAATCTGTGACAGCTCTCTTTTTTCAGCCGATTCATTCTCGGAAAAAAGAGGCATTGAAAAAACAGGAAATATAAATATTAAAATAGTAATAACAACAAAAGCAAACTTTATTTTTATTTTCATTTTTCTATCCTTTATATCAGAACCTGAAATAAATAAACGGGCTGTAGGAATTTGAAGAAAGAATCAGTATGCAGCATATAAGCATTACGCATGTAACTGCATATCCCGAAGCGAAGATAACCGAAGCTGTTTTTTCACTTTTTCCGGATGCGTATTTTTTGATTTTTTCTATCAGCGGGAAGCTTCCGATGCAGGCCGCGGCAAATACCGTAAGTATATACGGATTGAAATATGCCGAAGCGTCCGCAAAGCCGAGCGCGAACGCCGAGGGGCTGAACATCGTTTTAATAAACTGCGCCGCAAATGTGATTGAGTCCGACCTGAACAGAACAAAACCGATTATGACCGCAAGAAGGGTATAAATCCGTTTTATCGGTCTGAACCTGATTTTATCAACGGGAATAATTCCCGCTCTTTCAAGTACGATAAGTATGCCGTTATACAGACCCCAGGCCACAAAGGTTATGTTTGCACCGTGCCAGAGACCGGTAAAAAGGAAAACGATGAGAAGATTAAGGTACGTTCTTGCTTTTCCTTTTCGGCTTCCGCCAAGCGGAATATACAGATATTCCTTAAACCATGTGGAAAGGGAAATATGCCATCTTCTCCAGAATTCTCTGATGCTGAGCGAAAAGAACGGATATCTGAAATTTTCTCTGAATTCAAATCCGAACATTCTGCCGAGACCGATTGCCATATCGCTGTATCCGCTGAAATCGTAGTAAATCTGCATTATGTAGAATATTGCGCCCGTCCACGCACAGATTCCCGAAATTGATGACGGATTGCAGGAATATATTTCGTCAACACATTTTGCCATAACATCGGCAATGAGCAGCTTCTTTGACAGACCGATAATAAATCTTCTGAGTCCGTCCGAAATATGGTCAATGTCAGGCTTTCTGCTGACAAGCTGTGCCGAGACATCGTGATATTTTACGATAGGACCTGCTATAAGCTGCGGGAAAAGCGAAATATAGAGCAAAAGCAGAAAAAAGTTTTTCTGTACATTTTTTCTGTTCCTGCATGCGTCAATAACATAGGAAAGAATCTGAAACGTAAAGAATGAGATGCCTATCGGAAGATGTATGCTTATTTCGGGAAGTCCGAGCCCGGCCGCGTCAGAAACAAGAGAGACAAAAAAGCCGAGATATTTGAACAGAAACAGCATACCCAGATTGATAAAGACTGCTATTGCCGCTATTATTTTTTTCTTTGAATAAAACCTGTCAATTGTCAGACCGAAAATCCAGTTCAGAAAAACCGAACCGATCATAAGAAAAACATACAGCTGTTCTCCCCATGCATAAAATACAAGGCTGGCGATAACAAGAAGAACATTTTTTGCTTTTATTCCCGGAACAATGAAATAAAGAATATATACTGCCGGAAGGAACAGAAACAAAAATGTTGCGGAGCTGAAAACCATTTATATCACCTTAGCTGTTCTGGGGCAAAATTGATGCATCCCATTTATAACCTTTATCCAGTACCTGTTTTTCCGTAAGCTTATAACCGCTTGCGTTAACGGGGTCCATGTAATACCATCCGTCGCTGAGCTTAACATAAAGCCATCTGTGTTCAACGCCTCTGCCGCTTTTGCCGGAAATGAAGTATACATCGTATCCCGCGCGTTTATAAAGCAGGTAACCCAGAGATGAAAAATGCCAGCAGGCGCCCTTGCCGTTATTGATTGCGTATACTGCCATGCTTTCATAGCTTGCGCCTTCGTCCGTATACTTATATTTCAAAGTACCGCGTATAGCGTTGAAGATGCCCTTCGGGTCTCTGCCGTACTCGCTGAGAAGCTCGTCGAGGAACGCGTTCAGGTTTTCTGTTGTACATTTTGCTCTTACGGCAACGCCGTTTGAATTAAGGTGATATACGCCGATATCCTGATTTGTCTGCATTATGCCGTCGGAACTGAAGTAATAGCGGTTTCCGCTGATTTTTTGCCAGCCGGTAACATAGGCACCGTTAGAGGCGTAGTAATACTTATGACCGTTTTGGGTTTTCCAGCCTGTATTCAGAACGCCGCTTTCATCAAAATAGTATGTCTTTCCGCCGATTGTATTTTTACCCGTAACCTTGGTGTTGTCACGGAAATAATACTTTTTGCCGTCAAGCGTTACCCAACCCTCGGCAAGGGAACCGTCGCTGAGGAAGAAGTAAGACCTTGAACCGATTGTATGAGTGCCTGTATAATAACCGCCCGTGGAGAGATAGTAGTATTTCTTTCCGCCGGATGTAACCCAGTCTGACTGAGGAACGCCGTCCTTGAAATAGTATTTCTTGCCTCCCACAGAGGTGATACCGTTGACTGATACGCCCTCAGAGTCAAAATAGCGCTTTACGCCGTCAACAGTCTGCCAGCCCGTTACGGCTGTGCCGTCAGAGCCGAAATAGTATTTTTTGCCGCCCGAGGTTATCCAGCCTGTTTGGAAAACGCCGTTTTTGAAATAGTATTTTTTGCCGCTGACCGATGTGATTCCGTTAGCGATGACACCGTCGGAGCCGAAGTAATATTTTGTTCCGTCAATCGTCTGCCATCCTGTTGCGGCCGTACCTTCAGTGCCGAAATAATATTTTTTGTCTCCCGAGGTTATCCAGCCCGTCTGGAAAACGCCGTTTTTGAAATAATATTTTTTACCGCTCACGGTTTCAATGCCGTTGGCAATAGTGCCGTTTGACCTGAAATAGTATTTCGTATTGTCAACCGTCTGCCAGCCTGTAACCGCCGAGTGGTTTTCGTCGAAGTAATATTTTGAAGAATTTACCGTCTGCCAGCCGTCCTGATAAATACCGTTTTTGAAATAATATATTTTGCCTGAAACCTCTGTTATTCCGTTTGCGGCAAAAAACGAACTTGTAAAATAGTATTTTTTACCGTCAATATCATACCAGCCGCTCACAGCGCTGCCGTCGTCTGTAAAATAGCAGGTTCCTTTTTCAAGATTCTGCCATCCTGTCTGCATTTTTCCTTCGCCGTTGAAATACCGGGTCTTTCCGTCCGGATTTTTTATAAGACCGGTTTTCATTAAATATTTTTCAAAATAGTATGTACTGCCGTTGTACGAATACAATCCGTCAGCAGCACCGTCGGCAAGGAAGAGATATGTACCCTTGTCTGTCTTTTCAAAGCCTGTATATAATGAACCGTCTTCGTTAAATTTGTAGAACTTATCCTCAACTGTCTGATATCCGACGGCTTTGGTTAAATCCTCAAAGAAATAGTATATTTTTCCGTCGGCTTTAACCCATCCGAAAAGAAGCATATAGTTCTCGGGGTCAAAGGAGTAATCCTTTCCCTCTATGTTCGTCTCGCCTTTAACTAATTTACCGCCTTTGTCAGCGTAATATTTGTTTCCGTCATTCTCAATCCATCCGGTTTCCATATATCCGTCCGGATTAAAGAAATATCTGTTTCCGTTAATATCAATCATTCCCGAAGCAAATCTGTTTTCTTTGGGAATTCTGAATTTTGTACCCTCTTCATACTTGTGCCAGCCGGGAGAAAGATAATTGTTATAATGCTTATAACCGACGAAGGCTGTAATGAGTGCAGCCGCAACGCAGACAACAGCAATAACAGCCTTAAGCTGTTTTTTGCTTTTTTTCTTCGAAATCTCCTCCGTATAATCTGACGCTTCTTCCGCTGTTTCCTCTTTTACCGCTTCCGAATTTTTGCTATCCAACTTTAAGACCCCTCATAAATATTTTCGAGTATTATAGCATAATGTTTATTGATGTTCAAGCAAAATAAGCCTTTAATTGATAATATATTTTTCATTAATATAAATAAAATCAATCCGCGTCCGTGTGTTTTGAAAGTATTGATATACATAACTTTTTATTGTAAAAGATAGCTGCGGAAAAGCTTGCGGAGCGGAATATGAAAGAGCAGAGGTATAAAAACCTCTGCTCCTTTTCAGATCAATTTAAATTGCAAAGCACATCTTAAAGCAGTTGAAAATCTTCAAGATGATGTTTATGAGCAGGCGTAAGAAGCTTGTTCCGGCAGCCGGTTCATCAGCCGGTTCATCGATTGTCGGGCTCTGGTCGATAAGATTAAGATACTCAACATAAACAGAGCTTGTTTCAAGCAGTTCTTCTTCGCTCTTTGACTGGTCAATATCTGCGAGGAGAACGCCTGCCTGCTGAAGAAGGTCAACATCGAACTCATCTGTCACACCGTCGTGATTGCAGTCGGACGCCATATAAACAGCTTCGCCGACCTGCTCCTCTGTAAGCATTCCGTCTGCAAGGCAGGAAACAATCATCGCGTCCGTGCCGTCGTACCAGCCGTCGCCGTTGACATCGCCGAAAATAACAATTCTGTACTTTTTCACAAGCTTTCCCGTGTTTTTGTCTGTAACAGTGAAAACCGTGTCCGTGCCGACTTTTGATGTATTGTACGAAACAGAACACTTTGCCGCGTCAACATACCGGCCGATAAACTCCGAAGCCGTAATGCCTGCATAAAGATTGTAAACAAGCTCTTCCTCGTTTTCCCAGACCGCAGTTATTATCTTATCTGCGCTGACGGTGATTTCGGTTCTGCCGTAACCGTCCTGCGGAAGAATGTTACTGTCACATTCCCAGCCGACAAAAACATATCCGGCCTTTGCCGGTGCCGGCAGAATGAGCTTTGTTGAAGCTTCAATTCTGATATCCGAGCTGTTTCCGATTGTGCCGTCTGTAATTTTCTGCGCAGTTATTTTACCCGGCTCTGCTTTGAAGTAAGTTACTCCCTCACAAGCTCCGCCGTCGGGATTGACCGATACGGTAAAGCTCTTAAGCTCCCATTTTGAAAATGTCTTTGTATCTGCTGAAATCACTGTATCCGACCTGATTTCCGTACCTGTTCCGTTGCCGTCGGAGTCTCTGTCGGTATACCAGCCGAGGAAATTGAACTTATCTGACGAGGGCTGCGGCAAAGCTCCTGCCGCACTGTCCTTTCTGACAAGCTTTTTCTGTGTCTGCGGCACAGGAAGACCGTTTGTGATGTCACAGATATAAATATCCGAGAAGGTTACGCTTGCACCGTTTACGGCTGCGTTGCATCTGACTGTTATATAGTTGAATTTTTCGGGGATTCTGACCTCATAGACAGCTGTTCCGCTCTGATTTGCCGAAGCCGTCCATACGGGATTGCTGCCGTCAGTCGGATTTATTGTGTACATACTGCCGGTGCATTCGGGATTATCAAAGCCGAAAAGTCTGAGTGCGCCGTTAACGCCGTCAAGAGCGGTGTTGTTTTTATATTTATACGAAACACGGTAGGTATGACCCGGTATGAGCTGCATAACTCCGCGCACCTGTCCGCCGCAGTAATCGCCGTTGTATGTATTGTTCTGTGCGTCACCCGTAAGGTTTTTCAAGGTAAAGCTGTTTTCAATGTAATTAACTTCGCGCTCTGCCGACCATACTCCGTCCCAGTTATACGCATCAAAATTAAATTCATTATTGAACAGAACATCATAACCCTCGTCCCAGTTTGCAACAAGCGTATGGTCCGAAAAAACCTGCACGGTGTCTCCGTTTTCAACATCGTCCGGAACAATAATATTAACCTTGAATTTGAGAAATACGGTGAAGAATTTTATGCCGAATTCGCTCGCGGAATCGTCCCATGTAGGATGATACGATGTCACACCGATTGAAACATAGAAGCTGCAGTTTTCGTCGGGGACAGCGCCGCAGAGCTTATATGCCACAGGATTCAGCGTGCTGTTCATTGCCGCAGGAGCTGTACCTTCGATGAAATCACCGCAGCCCGAAAGGCTGAATCTTGAATCGCTTGTGCTGCAGTGCGTCACCTGTAGATTATGATAATTAAGTCGGCTGCCGTCAATGTAAAAATCAAACGGAAGCTCGGAAAGATCCGAATAAACTCCCTTTGATGCAATGAGATAAATTTCCGGTGCATCAGCGTTGTCCATGACCGTTATCGGAGTATAACGGGGTTCGGGAGCATATCGCATTGAGGCTTTGCTGACATAGTCGCAGCTGCGCGCGGTGATATCGAAGTATGCAGGAACACCGATGTCGCCGATTCTTCCGTAGCCTGCATCTGACATTATTTTTGCGCTTGCCGTCGGGTTTGTCTTAACCGCCCACGAATCCGCAACTCCGTTTTCACATTCGCCCTCGGGAAGATTGCTGTATTCGGCACCGTATGAAACCGACGCTGAAGCCGTTGAGGAAATCGCTCCGCCGTTTGCGTCGAAGGATACGGAATAAACGTTGCCCGTTCTGTTTGCGGTTATTGTATGCGGTGTGCTGATGACGGTTGAATTTCCGCTGATTTCCGTGCCTGCCGATGTATTCCAGCCTGAAACCGTGCTGCCCGGAATCGCATTTGCCGGCAGCTGTGTCACCGCGTTATCGTACCTGTCGCCCTGCGCATATTTCAGCGTGGTTTTTATTCCGTTATCAACCGCCGTTACAGTGATTGCCGAAGCTGCGGCAGATTTTATTGCGTTTTCATTCTGACTGATAAATTCAGCGGCATAGCTCCAGTTTGCCGAACGTTTTTCTCTGATTGCGCTGCAGAAATCAATTATACCGACATTCTCGCCCATGCCCATGAGCCTGTAGAGCGTGGCGTAGTCCGTACCCTGATAAAGGTGTGCAAGATTTGCCTCGGTCGGCTCAGCAGTGCCGAAAACAGCTTCCGTAAGCCCGGTGATTTTATCCGCGTCATACGGAAGCGGGCAGTAACCGAACTGAGCCGTGCTGTCAAGAGATTTCATAATCTCTGTTGATTCCGCTGTGTTGAACTGATATTTGTGTCCGTTGTACCAGGTGAGAAGCTGCGGGCTTGCCCAGTTGTCATCGCCGAAATCACACTGATTATATCTGTTGCCCGAGAGTCTGACAGTGTTCTGCGTGCTGCTTCCCGTGATAAAAAGATTCTGCGCGGAGCCGTTGAAGGTGTTGTTTGCAATATTGAAGTCCGTTGACGGGTTCGCATACTGAAACCATGAATTGATGTGACCCGCATACTCATTGTCGGAGCGCTGGTCACCCCAGCCGTAGCCTGCATAGTTAAAAGTATTGCCCGAAACATTTATGCTCTGAAATTTTCCGCCCGCAGGCAGGAAATATTCAAATGAAAAAGTGCAGTAATCAACAGTGTTTCCCGTGACTGTGAAGTTGGAAAAGGTCTTTGCCTCCGTACACTGGAGGGTAATACCCGTATCGTAAATCTGATAAATGCGGTTATTGAGGATTTTGATATTGTCGCAATCGTCCCAGAACTCAATTGCATTTCCGTAGCGTGTTGTACCGCTCAGAATCGAGCCGCCGATCCAGCCGATTTCGCAGTTCTTTACAGTAACATTGTTGACGAGGTTGCCCTGAACGGCGTGATTGCCGCAGTACTTAAGGCAAAGGCCGTCAATTGTAACGCCCGTTTTGAGTACAATAAGATGCTGAACATTGCTGTTGCTTGACGAGGTTACTTTTTTTGCAAGCTCGATGGAATTAAAACGTTCGTAAGGATTTGTTTTGCTGTAAAGGTAAACCCTTCCGTCGGTGTTGTGATAAAACTCAAGGTCTGAATCAAGCTCGGAAATCGAGCCTGTGAAGTTCTTAACGCCGACAACCTGCTTGTATCCCCAGCACTCACCGTCATTGAAAATGATGTTGCCTATATCGTTTGAGATTGCCTTGTTATACACCCACACATCAGCGTAGTCTGTTGTCTGCCAGCTTGTGTTATGTGCATCGTCGGAGCCGAGAAACAGCGGCGCATTGCCTTCGCCGTAGGCTGTGTAGGTTACGCCCGACTGTGTGACAAGCTGACCGCGGTAAACGCTGCCGCGCTTGATATATACCGTTGAACCCGACGAGAACGATTTTGAGTTGAGCTTGCTAAGTGATTTGTACGGTTTTGACTGCGAGTTAATCAGCACGCTGTCATTTCCGTTCACTGAATCAAAATAATATGAGCCTGCCGCAAAGGAAGTTACAGCAAGGCATGAGAACATGCCTGAAACCATAAGGATTGTCAGCAAACACGACACGAATTTTTTCATACAATTCCTCCATACATTATGTGAGGTTATTATATTGTAAAATACCGTTACTGTCAATTATAACTTGACTTTCAAAGCTGCACATATAAACGGAAAACATGAGCCGCTCGCCGGAATGCTGTCTCTGCGGAAACGGCAGCTTTGAGAATTCCGGGATTTGCGGCTTTAAATAATACAACAGATATAAAAAGAGGGTACAGGAATTAATTGTACCCTCTGCGTATTGAAAGTATATGGTAAATAAGAAAAGAGCAGCTAAAATAACTGCTCTTTTGGTGGGAGAGGGTGGATTCGAACCACCGAAGGCGTTGCCAGCAGATTTACAGTCTGTCCCCTTTGGCCACTCGGGAACTCTCCCATATTAAAATGGAGCTGGTGGACGGACTCGACCCCCCGACCTGCTGATTACAAATCAGCTGCTCTACCAACTGAGCTACACCAGCGTCTCAACGACTTGCTTAATATATCACAATCGTTTTGTTTTGACAACACTTTTTCTGAAATTTTTCAAAGTTTTTTCATTTTTAATGTCACGGTAGTACCGACAAAAAAATAACGCCTTCAGGCACTCCTCTTTATAAATATTATATCACAAACAAGAAAAAATTCGAGACTGTTTTTTATGCTTTGATTAATGTTATAATCACGCCGGAAGGGGAGATTCTGATGAATGACGGATGTAATTGTTTGGTTTCGCCTGTGAGTTGCAAGGCGCTGACGGTTACGGACGGCTTTCTGACAACGGCGGATAAC
>JAZUDP010000080.1:0-9706 GCA_045639705.1 Acutalibacteraceae bacterium | reverse complement strand
TTCCAAATTTTTTTAAGAAAAACAATATTACTTGTTCTATAAAAAGAATACACCGTATTATTGTAAGTAAAATTTGTTTTTGATTTGCACAAGAAAAACTTCATATATACTATCTCTTCTTTATTAATTTAATAAATTTTGAAAATTCTATTTCTGCCCAAAAAGGTCCTGGGTCTAAAAAATTATAGGTTAGATGAGCGTCAGCTGATATATATTGCCATATCCATTTAAAAATATTTACATCATGTTTTAAAAGATGAGCAAAATCGCCTATATCGTTTACAAAATAAACATTGTGAATCTTCTTTTTTACATTAATATTCAAAATATCTGAAATACCATTAACCCAAACAAGTGGAAGATTAGCACCTGCCCTTTTATAAGCGTAACCGTTTGAACCATTTCTAAAATTGCATTCAATAAAATAATACTTACCGTCTTTAATTAAAACATCAAGATCATATATCCCACTAAAACCTATAATCTCTGCAAAACTCTCCGAGATTACCTTTAAATATTCATCCTCAAAAGGCCTTAATTCAGCATATGTCGTAGTTCCCATTGCAAACAATGAGGTTCTTATTTTATGAACTGCTCCAAAAGCAATCGGTTTGCTTTTCTTTCCGAAAGCAACACCCTGAACTGCAATTTCTTCTGCATCTTCTATAAACTGCTGTATTATAACAGTACTTCCTAATAAAGTACCAATTATATTTTTTAATTCAAATTCATTTTTGACAATAGAAAAGTCACACCCTGGTATAAACAAATTTTCCGATTTTAATATCAGAGGATATTTATTTTCAAATTTCATATAAATTTCAGAATCTTCCACTGTTTTTTCGTTAACAGAGCATTTAATCATTTCAGGTATAGAGAATCCTGCCTTTTCAGCATATTCAGCCATCGTTTCTTTACTCATAATATCATAAAGAGTTCCAATTTTATCAGAAACAGTTGGAAAAATAAAATATTCTGATAATTCAGTACTGTAATCACTTAAAAACTTAAGAACAAAATCACTTGTAGGAATAATTACTCCTTTTTCTTCTTTCGAAGCAAATCGTTTAAAAGCATTTAATAAGGATTCGTTTTCTTTTTTTATTATAACATATCTATCTTTTTTTAAATATCTTGATTTTAATATTTTTGGATTATTATTTTCAGTTTCAGTAATAATAAGATAAGGAAACAAATTTTCTTCCCCTAAACTTCTTAATACTCCAAGGGAATTTATACCGTCATCACCAACAATAAATATTTTTTTCATCAATTCTCATCTCCTGAATTTATTGATAAATGATTTCATTAGCTTAAATATAAAAGGTAAATATATAACACAGAACGATATAAATTTCTGCTTAAAAGATAATAACGACATTCCGTCTTTATTCTTTATAACGATTTCACATAAATCTTTTTCGAAATTTTCAAAGATGCCTTTACAAGGAACTTTGATCAAATAATGAATTACTTTTGATAAATAAATTTTTTTTGCTAATCTTGAGAATTCCGTATTAAAACAATCTTTATAAATTATCTGCCTAACCTTTATGGGATGTTCATAATCGCACAGTCTTGCTTCGCTCTGTGAAGCAGAGTTTTCCCTCTTAATATACTGATACGGACAGAAATCCTCATAAACGCTAAATTTTGAAGCTTTGAAAAGAAAATAATTCATTAACAAATCTTCGTTTATAATTAAACTGTCATCAAAAAGTGTATTTCCAGAGAGAATTTTCGAAAACAGCTCCGTTTTATACAACTTGTTCACTAGCCCCGGTTCAATAAATTCTCCTTTCAATAAATCTTCAACGCCTTCTTTATTATTCTGCATCTTTGTAAAATTCTTATTGTAGTAATATTTTACAGTTTTATCAGGACGAATCATTCTGTATCCGCAATGAGATATATCTGCGTTATATTTAACGGCATTGCCGTACAGCCTTTCGTACATATCGGAGTCAATAAGGTCATCACCGTCAACAAAACCGATATACTCTCCGTTTGCCGCCCTGATTCCGGTCAGTCTTGCTCTGTTTACTCCCCCGTTTTCTTTGTGAATAACTTTTAACCGGGACTCTTTTTCCGCGTATTCATCAAGAATTTTCGCCGTTGAATCCTTTGAGCCGTCGTTTACCGCTATAACCTCAATATTTTCATATGTCTGTGCAAATATGCTGTTTAATGTCTTTTCAATATATTTTTCGAGATTATAAACGGGAACAATAATACTTATCAAAGGTTTTGTCATTTTTTCAACCCCAGTTTTCTTATTATACGCCTTACCTGTACCATCGGATTAAAATCAATCACATGGAAGTCAATTACCTCCAGTTCATCGTTTGCATTATAAGTATGAATACCCGAAATGAATTTTTTATTTATTATAACATCGTCCGGTGAAATACGGCATATCTTTTTTTCCGAATATCCGTTTGGAGAACACTTTTCAATTTTGCTGAAAACCACTGCAGCACCGTAGTCCCCTGTGCAATCCTGAGATACACGGATTATATCTCCGTTATACTCAAAGAAATTTCCGCCGGGCCGCGCAGAAGCTGCATCGTCGGAAATATATCCTTCAGCATATTCTCCGGTCCGTCCGTTCTCATCAACAGAATACAGATAAAGCTTTGCGTTTTCATAATCTTTAATATCATATGTAAACATAAGATGCTTACCGTCGTATTCAAGAAAAGTTGTATCAACAAGCATTCTGTCATTAATAATCGGAGGAGAAAGCTTCTCCCATTTATCGGGAAAGCTGACAGCTCTGTACGCATAAAGTGTATTACTTGCGCTTGATTCCGGAATTATATAAATTTCACCCTTATATCTGAAAATATTGGGATAGGAAAGATGATAATCTTCGGAAATAACAACATGCCAGTCAGAAAATTTTTCACCGTCGTAAACAGAATATCCCAATCTGCCTAAACATGACTTTTCTTCATACAGCTCGGCAAACAGATATGTTTTACCGTTATCGGTAAACAGGAAAGGATCCGCTGCCGTATAGCCCTTTTTATCGGGAATAATAATAAACGGTGTTTTCTTTTTATCTGTAAAAATACTTCCCGTCGGCTTGCGTCTGTATGCAGTCTGCCATTTTCTTAAAAAAATCTTCATAGCTTTTCCTTCCAATAAACTACTTTAAACCAATATTAATTATTTCACTTACATATTCACAGTTAGCCCATGCAACATTAAACTGATAATAAAAATACACTGTATAAAAAACAATCATAACACCTATTATCATTCTTTTATTTTCTTTATAAACATGATTTATAAGCCACGGCACAAGAATAAGGTTATACATTTCCGTATATATCGGAAGTCTTCCGACATATATTCCGCTTGTGAACGCGCTGGCAATATAAAGAATTGAAGTAACTGCAGAACAGTTTGCCGAAAGACTGATTATTGCCGGAGTTGAATCTTTTTTCAGTTCATTTTTTGCAAATAGCGCCATAATAAACGGAACAGATGAAACAAGTACTCTGGGAATACTTGTACCGTCATCCGCATTGACATTATTCATATCCTTAACATAGGTTGTGTCCTCAACAGAACTGTCAAGAACCGCATCAAGACCGCCCGAAACTGCAAGAACAAAAAATACCGCTACCAGTATCCAGACTCTTTTATTAAAAGCTTTTCCGCGAATAACGAAATATGACAGAATAAAAATCATAGTTGACTGATGTATTCCGCAAAGATACCATTCTGGCATTTCAAGCTCTAATTTCGAAGTTATCGGATTAAGTCCCATTACTATAACCGCAAACGGTAAAAACAAATACCATTTATTTTCAAGTATCCATCTTGTACAGGCAAAAACCATTGTTACGGCAAGGAACTGTCTCATTCCGTTGCACATCCACATAACGCACATTCCCGATGCAACAAACAGAAACATACTCATTCCAAAATCAACAGAATACTTTTTTAAAATTCTTATCATCAGCACAGACTGTATAACTGCAATTAATGCGAGCCACAATTGATAATCATCAGCAACGTTTATTTTAAACAGCATCATCAACCCGTAATAAAGCTGAGAATGGTCGCGGGTATTTACAAATTCATCAAATCGACTCATTACCAACGGTGCACCTTTGAATATACCGATATATGAACCTGTATCCTGAAAACCGGATCTCATTGCTATAAAAAACAGAGGCAGACTGAATATCAGTATACAGTATCCGGTGCTGACCTTTTCATCGTAAACTCCGTCTGAGCGAAGCACACGGGACGACATGCCGGGCTGAATAAAATACCATATGGCAAAAACCCACAAAAGCATTATCCAGAATACCATATGATACTTTTACCTCCCTTTTATTACTTCTTCGAACAGTGCTTCCGCCTGCCTGACAGTAGCATCTGTGTCAAAAAACGCCGCACGCTCTTTTGATTTTTCAGCGTAATGCTCACGCAGTTTACTGTCGGAAATCATTTTCTTTAATCCTTCATAAAGTGCTTCTTCGCTGTTTCCGGTAACAATTCCGTATTCATTGTTTTCACCGAGTATTTCCTTAGCGCCTGAAACATCAGTTGATACAACAGGTACGCCGAGGATAACCGCTTCCGAAACAGCTGTAGAAAGCCCCTCCGTCCTTGAGGAACAAACAAACAAATCCGAGTTTTTAACAATGCAATACGGATTCTTGCAATATCCAAGCAGCCCAACATAATTTTCTAATCCAAAATCAGAAATTTGCTTTTCGAGATTCGTTCTTTCTATTCCCTCTCCGAGTATCTGCAAAAAGAAACTGATATTTTCATCTTTAAGCTTTTTACATATATTTATTAATCTGTCATAGCCTTTTGTCTTTTCAAGACAGCCGACAGTTGATAAAACAATCGAATTGTCAGGATGCTTAAATTCGTAATTTTCTGAGGACAGATTGTTTATTTTTTCAACATCGTTTGTATTATATATTACCGTGGACTTTTTTTTCGTTCCGATAATGTTATCCACCGTACTGCAAACATACTTTGACACTCCGACAATACAGTCGAATCTATTATAAATCCGTTTCAAGCCTGCAATTTTGAGCCACGATAAAAAACTGTTTGATTTTTTATATTCCCCGTGAATCCAGGCAATCTTAGGAAGTTTTGCTCCTGAAACTATAAAGGCGGGAATTCCGGTCATATAGGCAACAATCAAATCATAACTGCCGCTTTTCACCGTTTTTTTCAGATATAAACCGTATAAAAGCTTTTTGGGCATAAACTCATATACAAGTTTCATTCCCTTAAACTTTTTCCTGTGCAAATTAATAAATTTTACATCATTTTTAAGATTAGACGAATTAATTCCTTTATCAAGCAGAGTCAGAACAGTTACTTCATACTTTGTCCTGTCCATATTGTTGACAAGGTTAACAAGTACTCTTTCCGCACCGCCGCCGCCTAAATTTTCTATTACAAACAGTATCTTTTTCATTTGATTATTCTCATTTTTTCAATCATATATTGTGTATCTTTTCCGAAAAGAGGTTCTTCATTTACAATCTGAGGGAACCAAACCGACTGTTTACTGCAATTGGCCTCTATCAGAACAACATTTTCTTCTTCATCAAGTGTAAGATCCCATGAAATAATTCCTAAATAAGGAGTCATTAAATGAAGCTCTTCAGCTGCATCTAATAATTTTTTTACATTTCCGATATAATAATTCTCAAAAACTACTCCTGTATCGGGATGAGTTGAATATTTAATCAGTTTATCTCCGTAACCAAGCTGATAAGCCGTACTTTTCAAAGTTCCGTCATTATTGACTCCGACACATAATCCGCCGTTATGAATATTGTCTATTTCCTGACCGCCTGCACCGATTCGCATTGCAGCAGGAGCGCAATGAACCTCATTATCAACTATGTAAGAAATTATTCTTACTGTATTTAACGAAGCGGGATAGATATGTGAAAATTTTTCGCTGTTATGTATTTTTTTCTGAATAATAAAATTTCTGCCGCTTGTTTTGATTATTTCTTCTGTTGTTTTTCCGGTTTTGATATCTTTTCCGCCAACAATATTTAAAATATGTACGCCGTGTCCCGAACCCGTATCAACTGTCGGTTTGATTACGCATTCACCGATATCATTAATGGCCAGAAGCGCATCGTTTTCGCCCATTAACCGATGTTCACCGTCGCAGAATGTTCCGTTGCAGCAAACAAGAAAAGCTTTTGAGAAAACAATTTTTTCAGCAGTTCCGTATAATAATGAAATTAAGCTTTTGTCATTGAAAACCCTGCAATAGTCAGGAGAATTCAGCAAGGGTTCAAGCTTTGTTGAATAAAGAATTTCAGGGAAATAATCTTTATGATATACTCCGTTCATACTTTCATAGAGTTTGTTCCACCACGGTTTAATTTTTTTACCGTAATTATTTATCCAGTATTCATCAAACTCTTTCTGCTGTTTTTCCGTCCATTTTACATCTGAGAAAAATTTCGTCTTTTTTATAATTGCAATCTGTTCAGAATATTTAACTTTAAAGCTTTGAACTTTCAACGGTAAAAAATCAATGTATTTTTGTAATGAATTAAACATACTGTTATTATCCTCAAAATTATCAAAAATCAAACATCGTTTCAACGGTAATATCATAAACGGACCTGTCCATATTGTTTACAAGATTTACAAGCACTCGCTCTGCTCCGCCGCCGCCGAGCGTATTTATTAAAAATAAAATTTTAATCATTTGAATTCATTTCCAGACAATCTATATTTGATAAATCCAGCCAATCACCAAATTCCCGATCTTTTTCTTCCGGAGTAATATGCCATAAACCGCTTCCCGGGAAAAATGTCATTTCACCAAAATATATTTTACCGTTTATATAGTATAAATCGACTCTGACAAACGGAAATGATGCAGAAAGAGTTTCTGCAATTTTTTTCATCTCTTCAAATTTATCGGGTTTTGGAATAGAAATACCGTAACTATAAGCAGCAGCGCCGCAGCTCATACCTTTTATCAGATTCCAGTCACCGTCATAAAAATCAACATAATGTTTATTTTTAATGTCGTGATTAACCTGCATTGCTCTGCATTTTCCGTTGAAACACATGAATTTATAATCTATCAGCGGTTTGGTATCCATAAGAGGTTCAACAATAAGTCTCGGTGTCTGCTCTTTATAATTCCATTCTCTGCCGTAAATATATAAATTCTGTTTAAGCCATGTTTCCATTGTTTTTTTTGCATGAAACCAGTCGATCTTTTTCTTATCACGACATATCAGGTTCCATCTGCTGCCATGAGTAGCCTTGATAATAAATTCTTCCGGTAAATCATCAATGTTTAACTCCCGGACACTGTCATACACTGCAAGAGTAGGAATCAGCATATCGGAATATCCGAGTTCAGAAAGATAATTTTTAACCTCGAATTTATCAGAGCATATCGGAATTCTTTTATCTCTGTAATAAAGCTTAAGCCATTGAAGCTTTTCGGTAAAATACTTCGGATTACTCAGGTCAGGATTTCTTCCGATATCCTTTTTGTAAAGTCTTTCTATAAATTCCTTATCATCATATTTTTCCGTCAGTCTCTGAAAGCGAATCCGTTTACGGACAGAAATCAAATACAACAACATAGGATTCTTTTTTATGATACCTTTTACTCTTTTAATAAATGTCATAATTAATTCTTCTTTTTAATCTTTTATTTGAGTGTTTCTGTACATCATAACAAGCTTAGTCGGAACGAAAGCCTTAAGAAGGCGCAGCACAGGTGTAATATACCAGTGAAGCGGATATCCGAGCATTTTATATCCGAGCATATCTGTTTTAAACGAATTAAATCTTACCTTGAAGGTTCTGCGCTTTATCGCGTTTTCATCCTCGCGAACGAGATACAGCGGTTCGTCGGTATTAACGCCCTTGTATCCTGCGGCAAAGAAACGGTACCATAAATCTCTGTCCTGTCCTCTTGCCGTTCTCGGACAGACGGTATAGCCGCCGAGAGCATCGTAAACGCTTTTATACAGCATCACTGTCGCGTGATTGAACGGCACTTTCTTATGCGGAGTAAATTTATCGGGCTCAGACGGTCTGACATCAATACCTCCGAGACCTCCGTCATCGGAAAATCTCTGCATTGCCGTTCCGCACAGCATCGCGTCGGGATGTGCCTTCAGATAAGCAAGCTGCTTTTCAAAACGGTCGGGTGTACACTTGTCATCTCCGTCCATTCGCGCGGTTATCTCCCCTGTCGCCGCCTGCAGACAGTGGTTGAGTGTAAACGCAAGGCGTGAATTCGTTTCATTCTTTAACAGAATTATCTTATCGGGATATCTGTCGGCGTATTCCTTTGCAACTGCGTATGTGCCGTCCGTCGAACAGTCGTCACAGAGGATAAGCTCCCAGTTGGTGTATGTCTGGGCAAGAATTGAGTCTATTGCTTCTCCGAGCGTTTTTTCGCAGTTGTAAATACCCATTAAGACGGAAATTTTTTCCGATTCCATTATAAGTTCTCCTTATACCACTCAATTGCGGCTTCAATTCCTCTTTCAAAGCTCCAGTCAGGGTCATATCCGAGCAGGTTCTTTGCCTTGGAAATATCGGCGTTTGAATGCTTTATGTCTCCCGCGCGGTCGGGACCGAAATTGGGTTCAACATCAACGCCGAGAGCTTTTGTAAGACCGTAATAAATATCAATAAGATATTCTCTTCCGCCGTAAGCGACATTGAACGCCTCTCCCGCCGCTTCGTGCGGAGCAAGGCAGGCCTTGAGATTAGCTTCAATAACATTTTCGATATATGTAAAATCTCTGCTCTGCCGTCCGTCACCGTTTATGGTAGGTGTCTGACCGTTGATAAGCATCTTAATGAATTTCGGAATAACCGCCGCATAGGCTCCGTCGGGGTCCTGTCTTCTTCCGAAAACATTGAAATAACGAAGTCCGTATGTGTCAAGACCGTAATGTCTTGTATACTGCTTTGCCCATTCCTCATCACAGCGCTTTGTAAGAGCATACGGCGAAAGCAGATTGCCCTCCCTGCCCTCGGTCTTCGGAAGCACGGGTTCATCGCCGTAAACCGATGAGCTTGAAGCATATACAAATTTCTTAACTCCGTTCTGTCTTGCCGCCTCCATCATATTCAGCGTACCCTGAATATTGTTGGCGCAGTAGAACAGCGGCATCTCTATGCTTCTCGGAACGCTTCCCCACGCAGCCTGATTAAGTACATAATCAACGCCCTCGCAGGCCTTCATGCAGGTATCAAAATCCTTTATATCGCCCTTGACGAATTCATAATTCGGGTTATCAAGAAAAATATCAACATTTTTCTGCTTGCCCGTTGAAAGGTCGTCAAGACAGCGGACCCTGTAACCGAGCTTCAGTATCGCCTCGCAGAGATTGGAGCCGATAAAGCCCGCGCCGCCCGTTACCAGAAACAGCGTGTCCTTTTGAAAAACAAGATCCGAATATCCCATAATACTACCTCTGTTCTCGTATGTTTTTTCTTATGAGTGTTTTATTCCGTTATGAGAGCATACGCCTCGCCGCTGCCGACTGAAAGAGTCACTTTGCCGCCGCGTATCGACGTTTTTCCTGCCGGAACGTTGCCGTCGGGGGTGATCCTGAACACGGACGCCTCGCCGTCTTCGGCGTCGGGAATATCCCACTCGCCGGTTTTTCCGTTTTCGGAATAGGCAATGAATTTCCGTCCG
>JAZUDP010000079.1:0-3823 GCA_045639705.1 Acutalibacteraceae bacterium | reverse complement strand
GTGAAAGCCTTCCCCGTTACAAGCGTCCGAAGAAGATTATCTTCGAGAAGGTACCGCGCAATCCCACAGGCAAGATTGAAAAGCCTGTACTTCGTCAGAAGTACTGTCACGGCAGACTTGTTGAGGCTCAGATTACAGGCTAACTACATTTTACCGAAAATGTCATAAAAAAGAATGGCACGCAGACTTGCGTGCTATTCGGATTTATAGTATAATTTACTTTAAAGTTATTTTACATCGGAGGACACACAAAATGAAGCAGTTAATGCTCGGCAACGAGGCTGTTGCCAGAGGTCTGTATGAAGCAGGCTGCTCATTCGTTTCAAGCTATCCGGGTACACCGAGTACGGAAATCACCGAATGCGTAGCTAAATATAAGGAAGTTTATGCCGAGTGGGCGCCCAACGAAAAGGTTGCAATGGAATCCGCTTTCGGCGCATGTCTTGCGGGCAAAAGAAGCTTCTGCGGCATGAAGCATGTCGGTCTTAACGTTGCCGCCGACCCGCTTTTCACAATTTCATACACAGGCGTAAACGCAGGCATGATTATCGCTGTTGCCGACGACGCAGGTATGCACTCGTCACAGAATGAGCAGGATTCCCGTCATTACGCAATCGCGGCAAAGCTTCCGATGCTTGAGCCTGCCGACGCGAAGGAATCGCTTGAGTTTACAAAGCTTGCTTATGAGCTTTCCGAAAAATTCGATACACCGTTCATTATCAAGATGTGTACAAGAGTTGCGCATTCCCAGTCGGTTGTTGAAACCTCAGACAGAGTTGAAGCGCCCGAAAAGCCTTATGAAAAGAACGGCGCAAAATTCATTATGATGCCCGGCAACGCAAAGAAGCGTCATCCGGTTGTTGAGGAGCGCACAAAGGCTCTTACGGAATACGCCGAAACCTCATGGCTTAACAGAATTGAGGACGGCAGCGACAAATCAGTCGGCATCATCGCTTCTTCGACAAGCTATCAGTATGCCAAAGAGGTCTGCGGCGATAAGTATCCGATTCTCAAGCTCGGTATGATTAACCCCATGCCCGTTCAGAAGATAAAGGATTTTGCGGCAGGCGTGGAAAAGGTTATCGTTATCGAGGAGCTTGACGGAATTATCGAAGCTCACTGTAATTCAATCGGCGTCAGAGTTCAGGGCAAGGAAATTTTCGGCTGCATTGACGAACTCAGTCAGAACATCGTTGCCGAAAAGCTCGGCTTTGAAGCACCGAAGGGCAAGGCTCTTGAGGAAAACATTCCCATGCGTCCTCCCGTTATGTGCGCAGGCTGTCCACACAGAGGTCTGTTCTATACGCTTAAGAAGAACAAGCTTACCGTTCTCGGCGATATCGGCTGCTACACCCTCGGCGCAGTTGCACCTCTTGCGGCTATTGACTCCACAATCTGCATGGGCGCGTCCGTTTCGGGTCTTCACGGTTTCAATAAGGCAAACGGCGGCGCAAGCGACGGCAAAACCGTTGCGGTTATCGGCGATTCAACCTTTATGCATTCAGGCGTAACAGGTCTTATCAATATTGCATACAACGAATCAAATTCAACCGTTATCATTCTTGATAACTCAATCACAGGCATGACAGGTCATCAGCAGAATCCCACAACCGGCTTCAATCTTAAGGGTGACCCGTGTACAAAGATTGACCTTGAAGCTCTCTGTCATGCAGTCGGCATTAAACGCGTACGCGTAATTGACCCGTACAATCTCAGCGAATGCGACACTGTTATAAAGGAAGAACTTGCCGCTGACGAGCCGTCCGTTATCATTTCACGCCGTCCGTGCGCACTTCTTAAATATGTCAAACACAACGGACCCATTACCGCGGACGCTTCAAAGTGCATCGGCTGCAAGTCATGCATGAAGATAGGCTGCCCCGCAATCAGCATTGTTGACGGCAAGGCAAAGATTGACGCAACTCTCTGCACAGGCTGCGGAGTATGCTCACAGCTTTGCAGGTTTGATGTTCTCGGAAAGAAGGAGGCTTAATTATGCAGACAAAAAATATTATGATAGTCGGAGTCGGCGGTCAGGGTACGCTGCTTGCAAGTAAGCTTCTCGGCAGACTTCTTCTTACAAAGGGCTTTGATGTCAAGGTAAGCGAGGTTCACGGCATGAGCCAGCGCGGCGGCAGCGTAGTAACCTATGTCCGTTACGGCGACAGAGTCAATTCTCCCATCATCGACAAGGGCGAGGCCGATGTCATCGTTTCGTTTGAGCTTCTTGAGGCCGCACGCTGGACGGAGTACCTCCGTGAGGGCGGCACAATCGTTACAAATATACAGCAGACAAATCCCATGCCCGTAATTACGGGTGCGGCTGAATATCCCGAGGATTTGTGTGGAAAAATAAAAGCGGCGGGAATAAATCTCGACGCTATGGATGCTCTTAAGCTTGCCAACGAGGCAGGTACAGCAAAGGCTGTCAACCTTGTGCTTATGGGCAGACTTTCAAAGTATTTTGATTTCACCGAAGAGGAATGGATGGACGCTATAGAAAAGAGCGTTCCCGAAAAATTCCTTGAGGTAAACAAAAAGGCGTTTCTGCTCGGCAAGGCAGAATAAGCAAATCCGGATAAAAGGATGATTCCGATGGAAAATTATTATCAGAAAGAAATTGAATGCGCACCGCAGGAAAAGCTCAGAGCCATGCAGGATGAGCGCCTTGTTGAGCAGGTAAAGCATGTCTGGAACAATGTTCCCTATTACCGTGCAAAAATGGAAGAAAAGGGCGTGACTCCCGACGATATAAAGGGCGTTGCCGACCTGCACAAGCTTCCTTTTGTATCAAAGGCCGACCTGCGCGACGCATATCCCGACGGACTTCTTGCTGTTCCGAAGTCAGAATGCGTGCGTATTCATTCAACCTCAGGCACTACGGGCAAGCGTGTTGTTGCGTTCTATACGCAGGCTGATGTTGACCTGTGGGAGGACTGCTGCGCCCGTGCGCTGACTGCCGCAGGCGCGACAAAGGACGATGTATGCCAGATTTGCTACGGCTACGGACTTTTTACAGGCGGTATGGGACTTCACGGCGGCAGCCATAAAATCGGCAGCCTTACGCTTCCGATGTCCTCGGGCAATACCGAAAGACAGCTTCAGTTTATGGAGGATTTAGGCACAACGGTTCTCTGCTGTACTCCGTCCTACGCCGCTTATCTTGCGGAAAGCATTGAAGAGCAGGGACTTAAGGACAGGATTCATCTTAAGTCGGGTATCTTCGGCGCAGAGGCTTGGAGCGAGGAAATGCGTCAGGACATTCAGAATAAGCTCGGTATAAAAGCCTTTGATATCTACGGACTTACAGAGCTGAGCGGCCCGGGCGTTGCGTTTGAATGCTCCGAGCAGAACGGAATGCACATCAACGAAGACCATTTCATTGCCGAAATAATCGACCCCGAAACGCTTGAACCTGTTCCTGACGGACAGCAGGGCGAGCTTGTTTTCACTTCACTTACAAAGAAGGCTTTTCCGCTTCTCCGTTACCGCACGCGCGATATCTGCGTGCTGACAAGAGGCAAATGCTCCTGCGGACGCACATTTGTCAAAATGTGCAAGCCGATGGGCAGAAGCGACGATATGCTTATCGTCAAGGGCGTCAACGTATTCCCGTCACAGATTGAGACCGTTCTTATCGAGCAGGGTTACGCCGCGAACTATCAGATTATCGTTGACCGTGTCAACAATTCCGATACAATCGAGGTTCTTGTTGAGATGACTCCCGAGCTGTTCTCCGACGACCTCGGCAGAATCACCGAAATGGAAAAGAATCTTGTTGCCGCGCTCAAGGCAATGCTCGGCATTTACGCAAGGGTTCGTC
>JAZUDP010000078.1:0-5768 GCA_045639705.1 Acutalibacteraceae bacterium | reverse complement strand
GTTGCCGTTGACGACGATCCCCGCGCCTGCTACTTCAAGCAGGTGCTCTACGGCAAGTACATGCGCATGGCGCTTATCATCAAGCTTCTCAGGGAGGCGGGCAGTATATGAATATAGATTCCATCCAAACAGGCGTTGTTATCGACCACATCACCGCAGGCAAGGGAATGCGCCTCTACGACCTTCTGGGGCTTGATAAGCTTGACTGCTCTGTTGCTATCATAAAGAACGTTACAAGCCGTAAAATGGGCAAAAAGGACATCATAAAGATAGATGCCGATATTCCAGTAAATCTCGATGTAATCGGCTACGTTGACCCGAATGTAACGGTTAATATCATCAGAGACAGCAAGCTTGTTGACAAGCATGTTATCGAGGTTCCCGAAATACTCACAAATGTTATAAAGTGCAAAAATCCCAGATGCATAACCTCCTGCGAGCAGGAGCTTCCGCATGTGTTCAAGCTCACCGATAAGGAAAATAAAATTTACCGCTGCATCTACTGCGAAACAAAGGCAAACTGAATATCTTAACGAACGGACAGCAGCTGCTGTCCGTTTTACACTGTAGACATTCGGGAAAAATAATGATATAATACTATATGAGGTGTATATCATGAAAATCGGTATCATAACAGTTCATAACGTTATTAATTACGGTGCAGTCTTTCAGGCGTTTGCATTAAAGGAATATCTGCGGCAGTCACTCTCCGACGGCGATTATATTAACGTAATAAATTATGTCCCCGCTTTTCTTGAAAATAAAAAGAAAATAAGATTTTCGAAGGATATCAGAGCCGATCTCATTGAATTTGAAAGGCTTTTAATGCGGAATAAGATTAATCGACGTGACAAAGCGTTTGAGAGCTTTATTAACCGGAACGACAGCCTTACGAATATATGCAGAACAAAGGAAGAAATATATGAAACCGTAAAAGATTATGATATACTGATTTCAGGAAGCGACCAGATTTGGAATTTTTATATTACAGGCGGAGACAAGGCATATCTCCTTGATTTTCCCAAATTTACAGGTATTAAAATGTCATACGCCTCAAGTCTCGGCAGTTATCGTTTTTATAAAAGCTCAGAAACGGAAATTGCTGAAATTCTTAACAGTTTTTCTTTCCTTTCCTGCCGCGAAAAGGACGGCTGCGAGTATATTGAACATCTGACAGGCAGAGAATGCGTTCAGGTATGCGACCCTACTCTGCTGATACAGGCAGAAGCATACGCAAAGCTTTTTGAAGGCAGAGTCAGAAAGAAAATCCAGAAGCTCGCCGAAAAAGATTTTCTTCTGATTTATAATCTCAGCAATTCAGAAGAAATTTATCAGACTGCAAGAACAGTTGCAGATGAAAACAATTATAAAATCTATCAGATTTTTCCGAGTCTCAGAAAAAACAGAAATGTCAGTAAACTGCTTAACGATATTTCTCCCGAGGAATTTCTTTATTTATACTCAAAGGCAAAATTTATTGTAACAAACTCTTTCCACGGGACATGTTTTTCTTTAATTAACGGAAAAGATTTTTATACAGTAAACCCGACGGGTTCAAATAACAGATTAAGTTCGATGCTCGGTGAAATCGGACTGGAAGACAGACTGTTGGTTGACGGAAAAACAGCATCAGAATCAGACAACGGATTAACAATCAATTACTCTGAATTTCAGAGAAAAATCGAACGCTTTACCTCAGAATCAAAAGATTATCTAAATACTGCTGTTGCGGTAAAAAAGGAGCATTAAATATGAACACATACCTTACAACAAAGGAAGAGCAGTACTGCTACGGCTGTCTTTCATGTGTTTATTCGTGTCCGACAGGCGCAATATCTATTGAAAAAAGGTTTGACGAGTTTGCTTTTCCGACAGTTGACACCAAAAAATGTATCAACTGTGATAAATGCAGTAAGGTTTGCCCGAACGATACCGCCGATTCAATCGTTTCACCTGTAAAACGTACCTTTGCCCTTAAACATAAAAACACGGAAACAAGAAAGCAGAGTTCTTCGGGAGGTGCTTTTACGGCAATTTCCGATTACCTCATGGACGAAGGCTATAAGGTTTACGGCGCTGTTTTTGACGAAAGCTTTCATTATGTAAAGCATATCGGTTCTTACGCTGAAGAAGACAGAAACAGAATGAGAATCTCAAAATATGTCGAAAGCAGTCTTGAAGGAATATATCCCGAAATAAAAAAAGAGCTTGAGAACAGCAAAAAAGTCTTCTTCACCGGCACTCCGTGCCAGGTTGCAGGGCTGAAAGCATTTCTGTCAAAGCCCTATGATAATCTGTTAACAATGGATTTAGTATGCAACGGATTAGTAAGCCCTAAGATTTTTAAGGATTATATTATTCATCTGAGTAATAACAGCAGAGTATCTTTCTTTGCTTTCAGAAGTAAAGAAAACAACTCATGGGAAAACAGCAAAATACCTGTAATTAAATGCGATGATAACACCAACTCAAATTGCATTTCATACATCAATAATTTTCTTGACCGTTCAATCGGTAAAAGAGTATCGTGCAGCAGCTGTAAATTTGCTTCAGCTTCCCGTCCTGCCGATATTACAGTCGGTGATTTCTGGACAATCGACTGGATTAAGCCTGATTTTAAAGATGAAACTGGCGTTTCTCTGATTACATCCAATACTGAAAAAGGAGACAAAATTACAGAAAAACTCAAAAGCATTGCGGAAACTGCCGAAACAGACAAAGAGAAAACAATAAAGGGAATGCCGAGACTGATAAATCCCGTTCGTGCTTCGACAATCAATGATATGTTCTGGAAATACTATAAAAAACACTCAGCTGAAAAAACACTTGAGATTTACGGCGGCAACAGTTTAAAAAGCAAGCTTATGCGCAAACCGTTTGAATATATTAACGCTAAGCTAAAATAAAAAAAGCTGCTTCAAACGAAGCAGCTTAATTCTTTTATCATTATTCGTCTATGCCAAGGAGCCAGTTAACGCTAACATCCAGGGATTCCGCAATTGCTTTAAGTTCGTAGTCAGAAACACCTCTGAGCTGTCCTTCAAGCTTCGACAGACCGGAAGCGTTAAGATCAACGCCTCTTATCTGAAGCTGTGCAAGCAAGTCCTTCTGTTTCATGCCGATTGCTTTGCGTTGTTTCTCTACCTTACCTCCGATGATATTCATATCACCAAGCTCTTGCTTTCTTATTCTCATAGCGTTAAACATCCTCCTAAAAAACTGTGCTATAAAGCTCCGGTTACCCTTTGCTTACGCAACATTTTAACACAAAAAATCACATATAACAATAGAAAAATAATAAAAAAATATTTTTCAAGATAATAATATAAACATTGCACCAATCACCTGGAAATTTTGTGCAAAATGCTACATGTAATTCGAATTAGGAATATTCTTATTGTAAAAAAAACTATAAATTGTTTAATAAATTGCATGAATTGTTGCAAAAATATATCATTATGCTATAATAATTTTATAATCCGTATCGAAAGGCTGAAAAAAATGAAATTAAACTCCAAAGACACTGTTTTATTTTCGGGAGATTCAATAACTCACGGCAACAGAGGGCTTTGCATGGACTGCAATCACATCATGGGACACGGCTATCAGTATATTGCGGCAGCACAGCTTGCGCTGAAATATTCGGCTGAAATGCCGCGTTTTATAAACAAGGGGTATTCGGGTTATACAATGCCTATGCTGCTTGAAAAATGGCAGGAGGATGTCATTGCAAACAAGCCTACGCTTCTAAGTATTCTTATCGGGACAAACGACTGTCACAGCGGATGCAATCAGGGCATGAGCATTGATGAAATAGCTGAAAAATATAAGAACAGCGTAACAGAAGCGATTGAAATTACAAGAGCATCCTGTCCCGGTGTCAGAATAATGTTATGCGAGCCCTTCTACTTCCCTCTTGACAAAACATATCTTGATTACCGTTTCACCCCTCATCCGGATTGCGAGCCGGAATTTCTGCGTCCCGACAGAGATGACACTGACGAACTTTGCGCATACAGACTTGAGGTTATGAAGGCTGTTCAGAAAACCGCACGCGAGGTTGCCGAAAGCAAAGCGGATATTTTTGTTCCTCTGTCCGACAGGCTTTCAGCAGAGATGGCAAAATCGAAGCCCGAATACTTTATATGGGACGGTACACATCCGACAATTGCCGGACATGCCGTTATCGCCGAGGAATGGCTTAAGGCTCTGGAGGAACTGAAATGACAGAGGTAGTTGCCGCACTGATATGGGACAGAGACAAGTTTATGATATGTCAGCGCCCCGCACACAAGGCAAGAGGTTTATTATGGGAATTTGTCGGCGGCAAGGTTGAACCGGGCGAAACGAAGCCTCAGGCGCTCATACGCGAATGCAGAGAAGAGCTTGACATTGAATTAAAAGTCAACGATATGTTTATGGATGTAATTCACGAATACCCCGACCTGACAGTTCATCTTACGCTGTTCAATTCTGAAATTGCCGAAGGCGAGCCGAAAATGCTTGAGCATAACGATATCCGCTGGATAACGCCCGCAGAAATTTCCGAATATGATTTCTGCCCTGCCGATGAGGAAATACTGAAAAAAATAATCGAATTAAAAGGCTGAAAAAAGCTCCGGGTTATCTCGGAGCAATTTTTATTATTTTTTAATTACTTTGATAATATCAAAATCAATAATTTTCTTATTAATCGGATTTTCGTACTTTGAGTAAACAGCTTTGACAATAAGGGAGGAAATGAGACCCGCGATAAAACCGATTACAAATCCGCCGAGGATATCCGACGGGAAATGAACGCAGAGGAAAACCCGTGACATACCCATAAGGATTGCGAAAATAAAAGCTGTCCAGCTGTATTTTTTATTTCCGATAAAGAAAAGACCTGTCATAGCGGACATGGCAGCTGTGGTGTGACCCGAAGGGAAGGAAAATTCGCTTTCAAGCACGGAGCCTGCCGCCTTCCACCATTCGTAAACATCCTGTCCTTTATACCATACATACGGGCGCGGACGGGCAATTACAGGCTTGATTGTTACGTTTGTAAAGATTGCACCTATTGCAACCGCAAAAAGCATTACAGAGCCTGCCTTACGGGTTTTCTTAAACAGCATAAGGATAAGTGAAAGGAAAATCAGAAAAAGACCGTCCTCACCTAAAATCGTAATGCCTTTGAAAAATACGCTGAAGAAGCCGCCCATAGGACCTGCCTGTAAATTGTGGAAAAATTCAAAAATCGCATGGTCAAAGCCTGCAAAGGTTGTGTTGAGCCATGTTGCTGCTGCGGACATAAATTTGTACCTCCTGTTTTTAATATGTGTATATTATACCATACAAATCAGAATTTTCAATATTAATTATAATTATATAAATTACAAAATCTGCCTCTTACAATCAGCGTATGAAACTGTATTAAATTAAATTAAATTAGATTAGATTCCACCCGACAACAGAGCAAAAACGCACCTTCAAATTACAATTTGGCGGCGTGTCGCCGCGCCCTCACCGGGTTGGCAGTTATCAGAGTTCTGTTACCCTGCGCGAGCCGTCGGAAATGTACAAATCACAATTTGCGGAGTGCCTCCGCGCCCTCGCCGGGTTAGCGGTAAGCAGAAATAAAGTTACCGTGCGCGAGCAGTTGGAACATGTAATGTCATTCTGAGGAGGAACGACGAAGAATCTCAAAAACGGCAGGCAGAGATTCTTCGCTTTGCTCAGAATGACACCTTTTTAAATTAAAGCTTGTAGGGGACATTCACGAATGTCCC
>JAZUDP010000077.1:0-3121 GCA_045639705.1 Acutalibacteraceae bacterium | reverse complement strand
TCAGCGGCTTCACGCATTGCACGGCAAAAGCTGTTCAGCGAATCCCCCATCAGGTCAAGATAAGCAGTCCTTTCGGGCGACGGTTCACCTGTAAACAAAGCTTCACATTCCTGCGGAGTAAGCTTTTTCCCCGTTCTTTCTTCAAACGCTTTCAAATGCTTTTCACAGCAGCATACAAGCCCGGGTCTTACAGACTGAACAAGGTCATCATCCCAAAGGATGGTTTTTGCGCCCGCTTTTATGAAATCGTGTACATTGCGTTTCATGTAAGAAACATAGTTTTCATCAAGCGTGCAGACCGCATCCACGCTTCTGCCCGCGAAATCCGTAAGTCCCGTAAATGTCGGAAAAAGAGAATGAAAATCCTTACCGCGTTTGCCTCCGTAGCCCAGAGAACTTGTCCAGACGATGACCTGCAGACCTTTTTCTTCATAATATTTTATTGCCTCCCGCATCCTTGTGAGAATTTCCGTACGTTCTTCACCCTCACAGAAAAACTCACAGCACGATATAAGCAGAATATCCAGTCCGCATTTTTTCAGATAACTGTAATAGCTTTCAAGTTGGTCTTTTTTCAGATTGTCTATCGAAATCTGAGCAGCAAGCATATTTCATCATTCTCCTGACTTGTTTTTAATATCATACGGCTTATACAGTTCTTCGGACAGCGGAGCATCATCCGCAAAAAGCTCTTTGCCGTCAGCTTTCCTGATAATATCCGAGAATATTTCAGCTATCTTTGCCGCATCGCACAGCTGAGCGTCGGCATAACCGATTCTGCCGTATTTTATTGCGCCTCCGAGACGGAATGCAGACTCAAGCTTCGGATAATTCCGTGAAACATCGCCGATGCCGCGGGGAGCAATAAGTCTGAGCGGTTTTTTAACTATGCTTCCATCCGCAAGTCTGACGGAAGCGGGATAAGGCTCTTCTGAAAGGCGGTTTGAAACATTGTTCATATCCTCAACGATATGAAGGAATGTGTTTTTTTCCTGCCCGACACCAATCAGCAGAATATAACCGTTCTGTCCGATAAAACTTCCGAGACAGCCGTTCGGGTCGGACGATGAGACAAGCGAATCGTCAAGAGACGCAAATGCCGTCGCCTTTTCATCATCACCGAACACAGCCAGTGAATGTGTCGGATTTAAGGTACGGTGAACATTTTTATAGGTTGAAGCAATTTTGGCAAGTGTGCCTATGCAGACATCGTTTGAACGGACATCAAGTGTTATCTGACCGCTGTCGCCGCAGCGGTGCCATGTATGAGTAGGTATGCAGAGCAGACCGCCGTCGGAGGTTACATATTCAATAAGTATATCAAGAAAGCCTTCGCCTCTGCCTTTAACATTACCGATTGCCTTCAGTGAGGTGTGAACGGTAACAGGCTTATCTGTCGGCACACCGAGAAAGCAAAGTTGAGCGAAGATTTCTTCTTTTGAAAATACATGCGGCATTATTGTTCTCCTTTCAGCCCCTGTGTAATTGGCTGCACTTTCAGTATAACATTTATATATCGTTTTCGCAAGAATTTACAGGCAGCAGTTCTCTTGTTTTTCTGTTTGAAATGGAATTTTAACTTTAAAAAATATAATTAAGAACTGAAAGAAAATAAAATATAATATAGAAATTAAAAGCAAAATCCGATCTCATGCGAGGTCGGATTTTTCATACAATATTCTGATTTAAGTGAAGCTGATCACCCGCTGTGCATCAAGGACAGCCTTGTTCCAGTATTTTGTTTTTGTCGGTTTCTTCGGGTAACAGTCATATATGCCTGCTACTATATCTTTTGTCCCGACAGTATCCGCCGATGCTCCGACCCACTGCTTAACCTGGTTAATCTGATACGGTGTATTCTCGTCCGCATTCCACAGCCACTGAGGTGCGGGCCACAGACGGATTGAGCTTTCAATATCTATGGCATCATAAAATTCCTTGCTTATGCCGTTCTGACCGTGATGAGCCATCTGCACATATTCGGATTTCAGCTCGTCAGGCGAATACTTTTCGAGCAGACGCTTCTCTGTATCAGTATAACTGTCTCCGAGAAAAAGAATGCTGTGTTCTTTGTACCGCAGTCTTAACACTACGCTTGTGCTGTTGACTATGAGGTCGTTTTTGTCCCAGTTCAGCAGAACATCAATACATACGCCGTCAATCTCAACGGTCAGTCCTTTATCGACTGCTTCATCATTTATAACTTTTCCGTTAACGGATTTATATGCTGCTTTCCTGTCCGTAATCGAATCGTCAATCAGACCGTTCACACGAAAATAATTGTCAAACCCGTCATACAGAACCTGCATGCAGTCCAATTCGGCATCGGTCTCACTGACGCTGTTCCACTCAACACCAATGTCCGGGAAATTAAAATAGAAGCTGTTGATTTTATAGTTTGACTTTTCGTTATAGCTTTTAAGCATCTTTGCAAGTTCATAGAAGTGGTCGGAATGAGCATGGGAAACAAACCAGCCTTCAATTTCAAAATACTCATTTGGTTTCAGCCCGAGTATTGCGCGGATTGCAGACGGCAGATAAGGCTCGTTTTCTTTGCCTGTTCCGTCAGTGCCTCCGTCAATAACGATTATTTTATTATTGGCGGTCTTGATTACATAACTCTCAATAAGGCTGTTAGGGTCTGGAGCAAGCTGATATATCTGAACGCAGTCCTCTGGCGGGAAATACTTTCTGAACATATCGGGAAGCGGCGCACCCGGGAATAATGAATAAAATGTTGTCAGAACAGAAACGATAAGGCTAATCAGAGCTTGACGCATATATTTATCTCCTTTTTCCTTCAAAACTTATAACTACATAATACATTATATAGGGATATTCGTATAATTTCAATAGACTTTGATAAAGCTCATAAATAATAATGACACCTTGATTTTTGAATTCTGTTAAAGAGCGGAAATCGAAGGGTGATAAACGAAACAGCCTGCCGGGGTGATTGCCTCGGCAGGCTTTGTTGATAATTAACTTGTTTCATGGAAGAAGAAATAGTGAATCTTTCCGAAAAGCATTATATTTCAAGAATCACGATTTATCAATTTATGCTCTTAGGCGCTTAGCACTTTTTTACTGTGTAGAATATGCACTATTTATTTGCTCTGTT
>JAZUDP010000076.1:0-5300 GCA_045639705.1 Acutalibacteraceae bacterium | reverse complement strand
GATTGAACCGCAGCGTGTACCCATCATGATACCCTCAAGAGGTGTAACACCCATTGTTGTATCAAAACACTTTCCGTCAACAACAGCGGAAATTGAAGAACCGTTACCGAGGTGGCAGGTAACAATCTTGCTGTGCTCGGGATTGCCGAGAAGGTCGATGCACTTCTTTGAAACAAAGCGGTGGGATGTGCCGTGGAAGCCGTAGCGGCGGATGCTGTACTTCTCATAGTATTCATACGGAAGAGCATACATATATGCATAGTCGGGCATTGTCTGATGGAAGCCTGTATCGAAAACAGCTACCTGAGGAACGCCGGGCATAATCTTCTGACATGCCTTGATGCCTGTAAGGTTTGCGGGATTATGAAGAGGTCCGAGGTCGAAGCACTCTGTGATTGCTTCTTCAACCTTATCGTCAACAAGGACGGAGCCGCTGAACTTTTCGCCGCCGTGAAGAACACGGTGACCGACTGCTTCGATTTCATCCATTGACTTGATAACGCCGTTCTCCTCGCTTACAAGAGCGTCAAGAACTATCTTAAGAGCTTCGCCGTGGTCAGCCATATCCATGGGCTTTGCCTTGATGTTTTTGCTCTCATCAGCAGGAACCTTATGTGTGAATGTGCTTTCTGTACCGATCTGCTCGCAGTTGCCCTTTGCAAGAACAGCTTCGTTTTCCATGTCGATAAGCTGATACTTAAGTGAGGAACTGCCTGCGTTTACAACAAGAATTTTCAAAATAATACCTCCAACATATTGTATTAATAATAATTCTGTACTATTATAAACATATAATCTTTGTTTTTCAAGAGAAATTTTCGATTTCGGAGGATAAATATGAAAATAGGCGGAATTATTGCGGAATACAATCCTTTTCATAACGGACATAAATATCAGATAGAGAAAGCAAAGGAACAGGAAGAGCTTACTCACATTGTCGCTGTAATGAGTTCCAACTATGTTCAGCGCGGAGAGGTTTCACTCGTTTCGAAGTGGGCAAGAGCCGAAATGGCTGTACGCAGCGGCGTTGACCTTGTTATTGAGCTGCCGACTCTCTGGAGTACCTCATACGCTCAGCGGTTTGCTGAGGGCGGCGTTTCGCTGCTTGATTCTCTCAGCTGCGTCAGCACGCTTGTTTTCGGCAGCGAGTGCGGCGATATCAACGAGCTTATCGCATGCAGAAACGCAATAAACAGTGAAGCTGTTACAGAAAAGCTGAAGGAAAATCTTGAATACGGTCTGAGCTTTGCAAGTGCAAGAGCCGAGGCGTTGAGAGATGTCTGCGGAAACAGATTTTTCGACATGCTTGACGGAGCAAACAACACGCTCGGAATTGAATATCTGAACGCGCTTGACAGACTCGGTTCAAAAATGAATCCGATAACAATCAAGCGCACGGGAGCGAGTCATGACTCGGTTATGAGAAGTGAGAATTTCGCTTCCGCCTCGGAAATACGCCGTCTTATGCTTGAAAACAACAGGGAATGGGAAAGATATGTACCGCAGTCAGTTGTTGAAATTTACAACCGTGAAAAGGAAAATCTCACCGCCCCCTGCTGCAATTCAAAGCTTGAATTCAGCATTCTGTGCTGTATGCGTCAGCTGAGCGCAGAGCAGATTGCCCTCTCACCCGATGTAAGCGAGGGCATCGAATACCGAATACATGATGCCGCGCTGAAGGCAAGCTCGCTTGAGGAGCTTTACGCTCTCGCAAAGACAAAGCGTTACTCACACGCAAGAATACGCCGCATTGTGCTTCACGCTTTCATGGGCTTCAAAACAGACGATTATAAAGGAAATCCGCCGTACATTCATGTTCTGGCAATGAATGACAGCGGAAAGGAAATACTGAAGGAAGCCAAGGACATCGCTAAGCTTCCGATTGTTACAAAGGCATCTGATTTTGATGAGCTTGACGAGTACGGAAAGCATGTTTTCAATCTTGAGGATATGTGTACCGATGTGTTCTCCCTGTCATCGCCCGTCATCCTCCCCTGCGGAAGAGAAAAAACAAACGGGATAATAGTGTTATAATTACATAAACTCAGCCCGACGGCGGAAAGAAATCCGTTGTCGGGCTGTTCTTTATTCTTATTTTTATTCGTCTCCGAACATTTTTTTAAGCATTTTGGTAATAAATCTTCCCGTTTTGGAGGTATCGTCGGTAAATAAAAATTCGCCTGCTCTTCTTTTTCTTGCATATTCGCACAGGTTATCGTTTATAAAACCGTCCTGCATAACCTCATTAAATCTTTTTATTTCCTTCAGGCTCGGCACGGCAAAAAGCAATATCCATAAAAGGAACAGTAATATAAAAAGGTACGGCGGGTCTGCAATGAAACACATTGCTGACATTGCAGCACCTAACGGCCATGCACTTGATACAAACAAATGAAGATTTCTGTGTTTCTTTTTTATCTTATCAAATTCCGAAAGCGAATATCTTTCATTTGACACGTGTTCTTTTATATACGGTGCTTTAACGGTTATCTGTAATCTTACTGCCCAGTCATTATTATCAAGAGTAATCTTTCCGACATTCGGTTCATCAACAACAAAAGAATAGTCAGTATAGATTTTGGTTGTAGTCGACGAACCAAAAAACCAGTGAAAAATTAATACTTCAAGCCAATCAATATGAACTGACGGCTTATCAAGAGCGATAAGCTCAATTTTTGTGCCAATAGGGCAGTCAAAAAAGATGCTTGAACACTCGTTAAGATTAAATGATTCACCGTTAACTATGACACGGTATTTATATTTTGTCGAGTTGTAAAGTTCCATTATATTTTTGCATCCTTGAGATTTTTATACGGGCAGATTCAGCGCATAGCCTGCGGCGATGCCGACGGCGGCCGAAATACAGATGATTACTATCGGATGGAGCTTTTTCTTCATTATCAGGAACAGCATGCCGAGGAACAGCACAAGCGATACATAAAACGGAACAGTTCTGAAAACATCAAGCGTAAATCCGTCATGGAAAAATACGTTTATTCCGACGGAAATCACAGCCGCGCCGATAAGTCCGATAACCGCGGGCTTGAGTCCCGTCATACAGCCGCTGACAATTTTACTCTGTCTGAATTTATCGTAAATCTTTGCAACAATAAGAATTATAACAAACGACGGAAGCACAACGCCGAAGGTTGCGCATACCGAACCGAAAAATCCGCCCATTTCCGCGCCGATGTATGTGGAAATGTTAATTGCGAAGGGGCCGGGAGTGCTTTCGCTGACAGCGATGAAATTAACGAGGTCTTCAAGTGCCATCCATTTGTGCGCGAGTACCTCGGACTGAATCAGCGGTATCATGGCATAGCCGCCGCCGAAGGTGAAAAGTCCGATTTTGAAGAATGTCCAGAAAAGTGTAAAATAAATCATACGCCCTTCCTCCCCGCAATCAGCGATGTCACAAGACCGAATACAGCGCAGCCGATGATGACAAAAATCACATTTATATCGAATACCGCGGTAACAATAAATGCCGCCGCCATGATGATATACGGGATAAGTCCCTTATCAACCTTTTTGTACATTGACCACAGAGCCTTGCAGATAAGCGCAAGCACACCCGCGCGGATACCCCAGAAGGCATATTGAACCGCCTTCAGCTCGGAGAACTGACGGAGTACAAATGAAATAATAAAAATTATTGTAAACGGGGGAAGCACAACGCCGAGGGTTGCAAGCAAAGCCCCGAAAAAGCCGCCTACACGGTATCCGACAAAGGTCGCGGAATTTATGGCAATCGGGCCGGGAGTAGACTCGGCAATGGCTATGATTTCGAGAATATCCTCGTCGGTTATCCACTTTTTCTTTTCAACGATTTCGCGCTGAATTATCGTTACCATGGGGTCGCCCCCGCCGAAGGTGAAGCCGCCGATTTTAAGAAATGTGAGAAACAGCGGCAGAAGATTTTTGCGTTTTTCAGCCGCGGAAGCTTTTTTTTCGTCCATAGCTATCCCCTTTCTTTTTGGATATAATTATATTTACTTCTGTCTGCTTTGTCAACATCCGGCATCGGTGTTTCTGTCATCGGTAAAAATATGCTTTATTTCATTAACGGGATTTTTCAGCTCTTTGCGGAAAAATTTCGGGAAATATTCAGTATCCTCATCGGGTGAAATCCCCACAAGATTTTCCCTTATGCCGTCGGTATTGCAGCTGTTGCACACAGGCTCAAAATCCTCGGGCGTTTTCATGTAGAAGTAAAACGAAATCTCATAAATTGTTTTGCCGTATGTTTTTTCGCCGTCGCCCGTAAAGAAATTCTCGTCCACAAAGCCGAGGCGGTCAATTTCAAGCTTCACGCCCGTTTCTTCCTCAACCTCGCGGACAACCGCCTCTTCGGCACTCTCACCGAACTGGATTCTGCCTCCGACTGAATAAAGGTACGGCGCACCGCTTTTTACCATGAGGAATTTTCCGTTTTTCATAATTATTGCGCCGACACGGATATTTATAAATCCGTCGGCAACGGGAACAGTAAGATTTCTTTTCGAATTGATTTTATCGAGAATATCAAGAATAAAAGCGCACTTCCCGTCTGTGTAATTCGCTCTTCCCTCATCAACGGGACACTCCTTCACAAGGCGGTATTTAAGCGCTTCATAAGCTTCGGCCTTGTCGGGATGCTCATTCATATAGTCTCTGAAACCGATATAATTATTCCACTCACGGCTTCCGTATATCACAACATGGATAAAATGGGTCTGGGTATCGCCCGTTCCGTCATAATAGCTTCCGCAGGCGAAAAGGAGCTGATTATCAAGCTTTGAATTGCGAAGATAAAAGCCGTGTTCTTTCAGTGCGTTTTCGTATTTCAGAATACTGTCAAAATTTCTTACTCCGACGGCGAGGTCGATTATCGGCTTTGCCGCTATTGTTTTTATTGCCGTGCTGCCGACATGCTGAATATCAACGGCAGTCTCACCGAGTACGGCTTTCAGTTTTCCGGCGGTTCTTTCGGCTTCGTTTTCCCATTGAGTTTCGTGCGGGCAAAGCGCAACCGTTCCGTGTTTTAATCCAAGCATATTTTTTCTCCTTAATGCAAAGCAGGCACTTCCGTCTGAAAGTGCCTGAATTTCTTTACCTGTTTCAGGGAACCCCCGGCGAGGGTCCCCTACGGCAATACAATTAATAATTGTTTTGTCTCCCCTCCTGCGCTTTTGTGTGTATTGGGAGTTCCGCACTCTGCGGAGTGCGTCTCAGGGCTCTGCCCTGATAACCCGCGGCCAAGTCGGATCGTAGCCATGTCGTTCTGTGAGCCAAGGTGTTGGCGGTGCGACTTGTCTTCG
>JAZUDP010000075.1:0-3242 GCA_045639705.1 Acutalibacteraceae bacterium | reverse complement strand
ACGATGTATCGGGATTGTAGATGTAATATCCGTCGGGAAGAAGCTTATTAAGCTCGTCATAATCAATTACTGTTGTTGAGTTGATATATGCTTCAACCTCAACAAGGTCGCTCATGACTGTTCTGTTTTCGAAGGTTACTTTCTCACCGTCTTCATCGATGGGATTACCGTCAATGTCAACAAGATAAAGCTCATATTCAATCCTGCCGTGTTTAAGTGTGTTTGTGATTACTGTTGCATTTTCCTGATTTGTTATGTAAGTATCATGGTCGGGAATTTCGATTTCGTCGATTGTGTAAATAAATTCATTGCTGTACGGAAGTCCGTCAACTACGATATGCCATATATCTCTGCCCTGCTCATCAACGTAGGTTTCGCAGTCTTCAGCGTAAATATCTCTCGGTTCTTTATAAGCCGCTCCGTTTCTGTAAACCTGAATTGTAATATGGTCGGGGCGCTGACCGGTGATGTTGTTGCTGTCCTCCCAGACCTTTGTAAGGTCAAGCTGAGTGAACATAAGGGATTCAACACCGTTGTTGCCGAGAGAGGTTATTACCTTGCCTGTATCGTCTCCTGAAGTTGAAGTATTGTCTTCTTCCTGCATGTCAATATCCCATGCATACGTACGTGTATTGGTTTCGTTCGCAGTCTTGTTTACAACCTTATCACTGTCAGTCTTAAGGGTGGAGTGCATCTTGCCGTCCTCGCCCTTTTCGTTATCATAGTAATAAGGATTGCCGACTGTGGGAGTAAATTCTGACGATGCGGGATTTTCAACGCTGTTTGCGTAATATGTGCCGCTGTGGGATTTATCCGCAATACCTACCTTATAAATAAGTCTGATTTCCTCTGTATCGGAATATGTCTTTGTTTCCTTGTCATACATGATAACGGGAATAATGTCAGCGGGAATATACCATGTTACGGTATAAGTTTTCTTTCCGTCAGAGGCTGTCAGACAGTCTACGTTTGCAATAACGCCTCCGAGAGAATATGCTTTACCTGTATTGGGGTCAACAACCTTGTAATCGTATTTGTATGTATCGGTAGTTCTGTTTGAAACTCTGCTTTCCAAATGCGATGTAGGTCTGTAATTAACGCCGTTGTACGAAAGAATCGGGTCATCGCGAAGTTCCATGCCGTCGCCGATTGTATCGGTGAACTTCATGCCTGCCGTTTCTTCAAACACCTCGCCGTCCGTTGTTCTCATTGTAACGGACTTGATGGGCGTTGAAATGGTTGCGATAGAGGAAACAATCTTTGTGAATGCTTCGGTAAGCTCTGTACTCGACATATCGCCTGTATATGACCAGTCGGCAAAGTCAACAAAATCAAGATTGCTGTATTTACCTGTAATTGTTTTGTAAAGGTCTGCGGGAACACCGTTTCCGTATTCGCTGTCGTCTTCCTCTTCACTGCCCGCGTTTGTGTCAAGCTTTGCCTTGTTGAGATTTTCTTCCGAGGGGTCAAGAATCGTCTGACCGAAAACATAGTCAACACCGGGTCCGATTGAATAGAACATCGTTGAATAACTGCCCTTGTCGGTATACATTGCTTCAACGTTATTCTTTACCTTCATCGCCGTTTCAATCGTATAAAGACCGAAATCGCAGAGGTCCTGAGAATCAACGATTGAATATGTAACACCGTGACCGAGTGTTACGCCGGTCTCCTTTTTAAGGCTGGGATTATTTACATTGCTGTCGGCAACCGTCGGAACACCGTCGGAAATAAGGATGATGTTCGGAACTCGCTTTTCCTTATCAGTCTGTGCGGCGAAAACGTTTTCTGCAGCCTGAAGACCTGCCTGAGTATATGTACCTGTACCTGCATTGTACTGATAGAATGTAGGAGCAACCGACTGACCTGCCGAATTGATAAGGTAGTTGGTGGAAATCATATACTGACCGCTTTCAAAGTTAAAATTAACCTTGCCTGTTACGTTCTGATATGAATAAGTCGAATATTTAAGTGAATTTGCGCCTGTTACGGTAATATGGATATTATTGTCGTAATAGTCGTTTGAGTACTCGTCGTTTTCATTTTTTCCGTACTGCATGTAAGCAACGGGAAATTCCGCGTCGCTTCTCCAGATACACATATCGTTATAGCTGACGTCTGCATAATACGATACGCCGTTTACGGTTGTAATAAGCGTCATTTCGCTGTATGCGGGAAGCTTGAGGGGATCTGTCTTGTTGCCGAGGTTAATATGCCAGTAGCTTCTGGTTTTAATACCTGTAACATTTTTGGAAGCGGATTCAACTCTGCGCCGGAATGTTCCCGTTGCAGTGCCTGAACTGGACTGTTCAACATTATTCTTACCGCCCCAGAGGATATAGTCTGTCTGTCCCTCGGGAAGTGTGTATTTGTCAAGAGGAAGCATGACTGCGCCGTCGAGATAATCGAAACCGAATGTTACAATACCTATTCTTGTTTCGGGGTCAGCTTCATAAAGCTGCTTGATTGCTTCGTTAAGAGCAACTGCCGTACCCTGTGCTCGGCTTATGCTGCCGCCTTTAACGTTATACTGTCTCATTGAACCTGAAGCGTCAAGAACGAAAACAACATCTGGATGCAGAACTTCACTTGTCTCAATTTCCTCGGTTTCAACAGTCTGATAGGACTGACCGAGAGCGGAAAGCGCGATTGAAAATTCGTCATCCGCGTATGTTGTGAATGCATTGAATTCATCGTCCGAATACTGAACGGTTTTATCCGTAAGAACCTTACCGTCATCGGAAGAAACGCCGGGGAATTTACTTTTGAGATTCGACGTTGAGGGGTCATCTGCAATGCCAATCAGAACAGGATCTTCATCGGTTACCTTTACGGTAAGAGTTTCTATGGCTGTGCCCTCAGCATAAACCACAGCGGTATAAGTACCCTCTTTGGATGTATCTACCGTGGTGTTCCAAGAAAGTGTGATTTCCGAATCGTTTATTGTGAGTGTTTTATCAACAGAACCGTCTGCGGTATCCTTGTGAAGAACGGAAATTGCATTGCGGACTGTCGCTTCGTTGAATGTTTTGCCCTTTTCAACAGTAAACTCAGTCTGACCGTTATAAAGGTAATATCCGGAGTCACTCTGAGTTGTTGTCTTCTCATACACAGTTTTCTTTTCAAAAAGATACAGCGTTGAATAGTTTGTGCCCGTATTGAGAGAGAAAGCACTGTTTCTGTATCTCATGTAATATATCGTATTGCTGATTGTAGACGCAAGTCTTGAGTTGTTGATTTTC
>JAZUDP010000074.1:0-9828 GCA_045639705.1 Acutalibacteraceae bacterium | reverse complement strand
AGACCCTATATCCTTTTAGGTGCAATTCCCTTCTTTGCTTCAACCGCCATAATGTACAGCGGCGCGCTGTTCTTAGGCGACAGGGCAGGCAACGACCCGAAGAAGATTATCTTCGTTTTCGTTATGCTCTTCATTCAGGAGACCTTCTCGACAATCTATTCGATTCCGCGTGACAATATGCTCACGCTGCAGACGGTTAACCCCAAAGACAGAATCACCGTCGGTCTTCTTAACGAATATATCGGCAACATAGGCGCACAGCTTATCTTCATCATCTTCCTGCCGATTATGGAGCTCAACAACAAGGGCTATATCGATGTTCCGATGCCGATGATTTTCTCGGTTATGTCGCTCGTTTCGGCAATAATCGGCGCTGCCGGCAATATGGCAATGGCAGCAAACTGCAAAGAGCGCATCATGCTTCAGGAAAAGCCCGCGCCCGTTATCAAATCGCTGTTCTACATCCTCAAGAACAAATACCTGCTTCGTAACTTCGTTGCGGGCTTTGCAGTCAGCTGGTGGGCAGACGGCGGCTACAAGTGGGATGTTGTTACCCAGCAGGAAATTTTCGGAGGAACAATTCCGTCATTTATCGCCTACCTTCCCAATAATATTTTTAACTATCTCAGCGTTACTTTTATTCCGAAATTTCAGAAGATGTTTAAGAATAACAACAAAAAAGCAGTTATATGGCTCCGCCTGTGGGATTTATTCTGCTGTGCAGGTATGGTTGCAATCGGCTGTCCGCTTGTCGGCAACAAATGGCTCACTGTGGCAGTTTATGCGTTCTTCTTCGGAATCAACGGTATCAACAACGGTCCGTCAAATGTATTTGAAGCGGAGCTGGGACGTGAAATCAATGACTACACAGAATATGTTACAGGCGAGCGTCCTGACGGTACAATCAGTATTCTGACGGGACTTATTACAAAAGTAACGTCGCCGCTGAATGCACTTCTTACCGTTCAGCTGTTCAAGTGGTCGGGATACGACCCCACAATTCCGATGAAGCCTTGGTCACAGGGAAGCAAGACGGTTTATCGAAAGGTATTTTTCCTGTTTAACGGTATTACGCTTCTGCCTACATTTATTAAAATAATTCCGTTCTTTTTCTATGACCTTGAGGGTGAAAAGAGAGAGAAAATGTATATTGCTCTTAATGAAAGACGTGCTCTTATTGCAAGTCAGGATAATGAAGAAACCGATGAGGTTGACGAGCTTGCACAGATGCTTGCCGCTGAGGACGTAACTGAGTGATAAAAAGGAGATAAAAATGAACCGAAAAATCAGAAAAGATCCGTGCAGCGGACTGCTCCCCAATATGCCCAATGAAACAATGATTCAGGGCAGAATGAGAATAAGCACAAACGGCAGAGCCGAAGCGGAAAAGCATAAGTTTATCCGCAAGGGTACCGGTTCGGATTTTCGTTCGGGGCTACCCATAGGAAACGGAGATTTCGGTGCTTCAATGCACGGAATGCCCGACAATCTTACATTTAATATAGCTAAAAATGACTTGTGGTGGGACGATTTCGATGCACCTCAGCCCTGCTATCCCGACGGCGGAATAGAAAACGTACGAAAAAAAGTTTCGTCGGGTGACGAAAGCATAAAGCTTGATATGTTTGAAGCGTCAAATCGCAGAGTTAATCTTCCAATTCAAACTTCAGCCGCAAGGCTCACGCTTCATCTTCTCAGCGGAGGCTTCGGGCATAATATCCGTGAGGAGCTTGACATTTCGAGAGCTTTGGCAAGGCAGTATTTTTCCTGCGATAATCAGAACGGAAGCATCAACGGTTGGAACTACTGCGTGACGGCGAATGTCAGCAGAGTTGATGAGGTTATGAGAGTTTCAGTTGAAGCTCCTGCATCGGCAAAAAGGCCTGCCCTTGGTACGGTACGATTTGAGCTGACCCGTGACCCGATGGAAGTTCCTATGGTAAACGGTTGTAAAAATGAAGAAGAAATAAAACTTCTTGAAAAAGAAATTGCGGATTTCTATTCACCTGTCTGCTTTACCGACGGCGAATATTTCGGATTTAATATGCGCCTGAGAGCAGGCGAAGACCCGAACAGTTCTCCCGATGTTCATTACACCGTAATGGCAAGAGTCGGCGGCGGTGAAGCGAAGCTTTCCGATATCGGATACTCCGTTCTCGGCAACGGTCAATTCGGCAAAAAGTTTGAAATTATTCTTACTGTTGTCAGCACCTATGATGCCGAGGATACATACGCTGAAGCAAAGAGAAGACTTGAAAACGCTTTCGCAAGAGACACATTTTACGTCCTTTCAAATTGTGAGCAGATTACAATGCACGATGTCTGCCGTTCATGGATAAGGCTCCCGAAGCAGGAATACTCAACGCCATGGTACTGGGGTATTTATGAAGCAATGAGTGCAAGAAGACCGTCAAAGTTTGCGGCGGGCTATGTTGCCCCGTGGTATCAGTCAAACTGTGTCAACTGGGGGCATCATATTCTGACATATGAACAGCCGAAAACAAATCTCGGTCTGCTTGCAACAAACCACGCAGAGCTTCTTGAGCCATGGTTTAAGCTGTGCTTTGATTCAAAAGAAAAGCTTCAGAAGTACGCAACAGATTTTTATAAATGCAGAGGAACAGCCTATCCGCACGCAATATCGGGTACGGGAACTGTTATCGCTTCTTCAATTACTCTTAACGGAACAATAATGAATATATCCACAACAGGTGAAACCGTAAAATATGCGTGGGATTATTATGACTTTACGGGTGATAAAGAATATCTGCGTGATGTGGGTTATCCGATTTTGAAAGAAGCCGCACTTTTCTATCACGATTATCTGCTAACTGACGAAAACGGCGAAAAATATATTTTCCCGTCCCGTTCGCAGGAATGTGTAACACCGCCGGGAACACTCAATGAATTTATGACAAATTCTCTGATTGACCTCGCTCTTTTCAAATTTGTATTAAGCCGTGCGGTAAAGTCGGCAGAAATACTGGGCATTGACTCCGAACTTCGTGAAGAATGGGAAAACGATGTAAAATCGCTCCGAAAAGATTATGCCGTATGGTCTGACGGAACGTGGAAAACCGCCGAGGATATTGACGATATTTCCATAGGCTACGGTAATCCTCCTGTTTCGGATTTGTGTCCGATTTGCATTACAGATGAAGTGGACAAGTGGCGTGGAAGTGAAGCAATGAAAACAGCGGCACAGAAGAGCGTTGATAAATTTGTTGATAAAAACAGAATGCCGTGGGATATGTCATACGGTATTATTTCAAGGTTTCGTATGGGTGACAAGGACTATGCCCGACTTACGCTGGAGCTTCTGCCGAAATGCAGAGAGGGCGGCAATCTCAACCGCTCCGATGCCTGTGACTATGACGAAAACAACGAGATGAAGCCGGACGGACAGCACTCGTTCTTTGTTGACAAAGGCGGAGCATATCTGAGCGAAGTCATAACAGAAATGCTTTTGCAGTCGCAGGGCGGAATTATCAGAATTTTCCCCGCATATCCAGAGGATATCGGTGATGCGGCATTCTTCTCATTGAGAGCAAGAGGAGCTTTTCTTGTTTCGGCAGAGATGCGTGAAGGCTTGCCTGCTTATGCGATTGTCAGAAGTCTGCGTGGAAATGAGTGCAGATTTATGAATGTTTTCGGTGAAAAAATATCTGTCCGTGACCTTGAAACAGGAGAAAAAATCAAGTTCAACGAATCGGACGGAGATATAATTTTTAAAACAGAAGCGGAACACGAATATGCTGTTGAAAACAGCGATAAGCCCCTTGAAGCCTTTGAAATGAAAAGCTGACGGAGGAACTAAAATGAAAATAGGACTGAACGTTTTTGCCGAACAGATTGTGAACGGAAACAAGGCGGCGGATACCGTTACCGATAACGGCGAACTCATTGATTTTACTGTATGTCATGTTGACGGGCAAAACTATACTGCCGCTCAATCGGTTGAACTTGCACATACTCTTGCGGAGAAATTTGAAAAACAAAATACAGATTTTATCACTAATTTCGAATATGCAAACTGGAATGAAAACTGCACCGCCGCCGACGGAACCGAATGGGCGGAAAAAAGTGACGGTTGTCACCGTGTGAAACTGCCTGCTGAATTTCTGAATGCCCTCAGCGAAAGTAAACGCTTTAAGGGAATTATGTATGACGAATTTGAGCATATAATAACTAACCGCAACCCGACAATCCAGCTTATAACAAAGCTGAGAAAAATCATTCCCGCTTTTCCGCTTTTAAAAGAGCGGGATGCCGTAAAGCAGGGCGAGTTTCTGAAAGAACAGCTGACGGAATATGCGGGTTCATTCAGAAAAAAAGGTGCTCCCGCTATGTTCGGTGAGCATGTTTATCCGATATTTTTCCATAAGTTTGCCGAAAGCGGCATAACGCCCAATTACAAATCGCTGAAAGAAAATTTTTCTGATGTTGCATTTTCAATCGCAGCAGGTGCGGCAATGCAGTATGATTTACCGCTATATAACTGCATTGACAACTGGTTTATGATGACTAATCCGGGACATTCTGCGGAAGAAATGTATTATAATCTTTTGTTCGCTTATCTTGCAGGTGTGGACTGTGCTTATGTGGAAAGCGTGAACGTGATGACCGATAACGGCAAAATTACCGAACACGGAGAAAAATTCAGACGTTTCTGTAAAGAATACAAGGACAAAGAAAGAGGATATTCAATAAAAGATTATCGTCCCGAAATCGGTATAATCCGCTATGATGACGGCTTTTGGGGACAGTGGTATCCGATTATTTTCAAAAAATGTCTTTTCGGAAATCCGAAAATAAAACCCGATTACCGTTCAAGGGAGTATCTCAGAATTTTCAATATTCTCACTCACGGTGAGACCTGCAAAAACGGAATTTCGTGGTGCAGAATTTCTCCGTGGTCTGTCAAAAATCACAGACATTTTTCGTTTGTTTCCCTCAACAGCACGGCTGTTTTTGACCATAATGCGGACAGAAAAGTGCTGGATTCACTCAAGCTCTGTTTCCTTTGCGGAATACATATTTCTGAAAATACGCTCAAAGAAGTCCGTGACTGCGTAAGGGAAAACGGTATGACTGTTGTTACCCCGAAACGCTTTGCTCCCGATGAAATTGCTTCACAGGCAAAAGGAAAAATCAGCGAAGTGACTGACGGAAATGGCAAATGGATTGTTATTAAAAGTTACCGTACAGGTAAGCTGAAAGAGTATGTTAAAGAGTTTATCGGTAACAAAGGCGAAATGCGTCTGACCTTTGCAGATAAAGAAATCATAATGAAAATAAACAGGGACAGGGATTCTTTCTCGGTCTGCGAATAAAAGGAGCTGAAATTATGAAAAAATACGTTTCAATGTTACTGGTATTTTTGTTGACTGTTTTAACTCTGACACCTGCGTTTGCACAAACAGAAATTGAAATCATTCTTGCTGAAAACGGTTTAACGGAATATAAAATTGTTATTTCCGCAAATGCCGAAGAAGTTGAGAAAAATGCCGCACGGGAGTTGGCAGAATATCTTGAAAAAATCAGCTCTGCAAAATTTGAAATTGTAACGGACGATAATTCATCTTGCGAAAAAGAAATTGTAGTCGGTGTTACAAATCGTGATAAAGAAATCAGCATTGACCGTTCAAAATATGAGCAGGACGGAGTCCGTATTCTTACAGTCGGCGGCAAGCTCTTTCTCACAGGCGGTAAGGAAAGAGGCGCACTATATGCGGTTTATACATTTCTTGAGGACCGGCTCGGTTGCAGATGGTTCACAGAAGAACTGACAGTTGTCCCCGAAGCGAAACATCTTGCAATTTTACCGATTGATTATTCATTTGTTCCGCCGTTCAAATTAAGACAGACCTATTGGCTGTTTTCAACAAAGTATGCGGATTTCTGCGTGAAGCACAAGCTCCACAGCTATATGGCTTATATTAACGAGGACTGGGGCGGCAGTCCGACCGAATACTGTGTACATACCGTACATTCACTTCAATGGATAATCACCCGTGATATGTTCACTGAGCATCCCGAATATTTCGGTTGTGACGATAAAGGCAACAGAAGTATGAACCGTCAGCCCTGTCTTTCAAACGAGGATGTTTTGAATCTTACGGTTAAATTTGCGGAAAATTTCTTCTCACAGTACAACAATATTTTCAGCGTTTCACAAAATGACGGAATGCAGTTCTGCCAATGCGACAAATGCAAAGCCTTTAACAAAGCTCACGGCAATACGGATTCAGCCTCGATGATAAATTTTGTAAACAGAGTTGCCGAAAAAGTAAGAGAAAAATATCCCGATGCACGTTTTGAAACACTTGCGTATCAGGATTCACTCACACCGCCGAAAAATCTCAGCATAGCAGACGGCGTTGTTATCCGTATGTGTCCGATTAACGGCTGTGTGCTTCACGATTTCGGAGAGCCTCTCTGCCGTGAAAATAAGAAGTTTGACAAGGCAATTTCAGGCTGGGCAAAGCTCACCGACAGTATTTATATGTGGAATTACAGCACGGATTTCCAGTATTATTACGCCCTGTTCCCGAACATAACAACTTTACAGAAAAGATATCAGTATTTCAGAGATAATAATGTTATTTCCGTTTTCGATAACGGCTGCGGCGAGGATATGGTTGCAGGCGAGTTTCACGACCTGAAAACATATCTTGTTCTCAAGCTCCTGTGGAATCCCGACACGGATATTGAACGTCACATTACAGAATTCTGCAATGCGTATTACGGTGAAGCGGGAAAAGATGTTGTTGAATTTATCAATAAGTTTGAAAAATCCGTAAAGGGAATAAATACTCATATGACCTGTCAGGACGGCGGCGAAGCACTTGAAAATCATACAGCACTGACTGAGCTTGAAATTAAAAAGCTTGATAAAATTATGGCGCGTGCCGGAAGCAGAAATCTTAGCGAAGATGAAGCATACAGACTGAAAGGTCTTTCAATAAGCTGGCGTTTCTTTAAGTGCGGAACATTCGCAGGGGAATTTAACTGGTTATCGTTTAAGAATAATCCCGAAGAAGAAGCGGCAAAGCTTTATGACGATATGAGAGCATACGGTATCAGATTTTTAAGTGAGGGAGGCGGAGTTCCTTTCACAGATGCCGAGCCGAACTTTACAGTCAGACCTACATGGTGGTTTTCTGATAAAAACAATGTGCCGAAATCCGTTCAGCTCCAGTCGGCAATACTGCCTGTTATAAACAGAATAATGCGAAAAATAAATATTTTCGGATAAAGGAAACTCAAATGAAAACAACCGAAAAAGTCAGAAAACGTGCAGATGAGCTGATTGCTCAAATGACGGTTAAAGAAAAACTGAATATACTTATAGAAACCTCATCCGAAAACAAGCGGCTGGGTATTCCGAAATATTATCATGGCAACGAGGCACTTCACGGGATTATCCGTCCCGGAAGATTTACGGTTTTTCCGCAGGCAATCGCCCTCGGTGCAATGTTTGATGATGAGCTTTTAGAGAGGATTGCCGATGCAATTTCGGATGAATCCCGTGCAAGGTATAACGGCAAATGCGCTGACGGACTTGACGAGCGTGAGTTTGAGGGCAGATACAACGGGCTTCTTACTTTCTGGTCGCCTGACCTGAATCTTGCCCGAGACCCGAGGTGGGGACGTACCGCAGAAACCTACGGCGAAGACCCGTACCTTGCAGGAAAAAACGGTGCGGCGTTTGTCAGAGGCTTACAGGGAAAGGATAAAAATTTTCTCAAAGCTGTTGCCACTCCGAAGCATTTTACCGCTAACAATGAAGAACATAACCGCTTTTCCTGCAACGCAAAAATGAGTGAAAAAACTTTGCGTGAGTATCACCTTGAGCCGTTCAGAATGGCAGTACAGGAGGCTGAACCCGAGGCTGTTATGGCGGCTTACAATGCGATAAACGGCGTGCCGTGCCACGAAAACAGACGGTTGCTTACAGATATTCTCCGTGATGAATGGGGCTTTGACGGTTACGTTGTGTCTGACTGCAGCGGCATCGCACAGCTGTGGCTCAATCACAAAACGCACGACGAGCCGAAAAACGCCGCCTCTGCCGCACTTAATGCAGGTGTAGACCTTGAATGCGGCGGATATTCAGAATATGAGCATTTTTATGCCTGTTTCCTCGAAGAACAGCTGAAAGCGGGCAAGGTCACAGAGGAAAGGATAAACGAGGCAGTCCGCAGAGTACTTATCGCAAGAATAAAGGCAGGTCAGTTTGAAAATGAACAGCCTTTTTCGGATATAACGCTTGATGTTATCGGCTGCGAAAAACATTCGGCACTTTCCTATGAGGCGGCGGTAAAATCAATGGTGCTTCTGAAAAATGACGGCATACTTCCGCTTAAAAAGGATGCAAAAATTCTTGTTGTGGGCAATAACGCCGAGGTTTGTCAGTTCGGCGATTATTCAGGAAATCCGAAAAACAAGCCTGTTACACCGCTTGACGGAATTAAAAAGCACTCAGAAAATGTTGAACATATCCGCTGGGACTATGTTAAGGCAAGTACGGCGTTTACGGAAATACCCGCTTTCTGTTATTCTCTTGATAACGGAAAAATCGGAATCGAAGCATCTTTTTACGATAACGCTTATTTTGAGGGCTTGCCTCAGAAAAGAATTGATGAGGCTGTGAATTATGCGTGGCTTGACCGATATCCCGACCCACTTATTACAACGCAGGAATATTCCTGTGTTTTCAGAGGAAACATATCCGCTCCGAAAACGGGAGAATATTCTTTCAGGCTTTCGGCAGGCGGATTTCCGAAATGCACGCCGCCCGAGCTGATTTTTGACGGTCTTAAATATAACGGCGAGCCGATACACTTAAAAAAAGGCGAAAAACTGCCGTTTCTTATAAGGTATTCCAAAACCTCGGGAGAGCCGTTTGTTAAGCTTCAATGGACAATTCCGAGTGACAACGAAGACGAAAAGTTTTGTTTTGAGGTTGAAGCCGCAAAGCAGGCTGATATCGTTATTGCCGTACTCGGTCTCGGCACTGAATATGAAAGCGAGGGCAACGACAAAACCGATTTAAGCCTTCCCGAAGAGCAGCTTCAACTTCTGCGGAAAATATATGAAGTCAATAAGAATATTGTTCTTATTATTGAAAACGGAAGTGCTGTTGAACTTAAAGAGCCTGCCGCACTGTCCAAGGCAATTCTTGAAGCGTGGTATCCCGGTGACAGGGGCGGTGACGCAATAGCGGATATACTTTTCGGAAACGTCTCTCCCTCAGGCAGACTTCCCCTCGGATTCCCTGAAAAAACAGCGGATTTGCCGCCATTTGACGACTATGAAATGGAACACGGCAGAACATATATGTACAGAAAAATAAAGCCGCTTTATGATTTCGGCTTCGGACTTTCCTACACGAAGTTTGAATATTCAGATATAAAAGGTAACAGTGAAAAAGTGCAGATTACCGTAAAAAATGTGGGTGAACATGAGGCTGACGAGGTTGTTCAGCTTTATATTGACAGCGTGGGACTTCTCAATCAGCCGAAATACAGACTGAAAGACTTTAAACGTATTCATCTTAAGCCGCAGGAAAGCGCTGTTGTTGAATTCACGTTGAATGACGAGAGCTTCTCTCTGTTTGATGAAAGCGGCGTAAGAAAAGTTTTCGACGGAAAATACAGAATATATATTGACGGTCATCTGCCCGATGAAAATTCAAACAACATAGAAATTATAGTCGGTTAAAGTTGCTTATATATTGGTTTATATATAAAAGAATAAACTGAAAAGGAGATTTTAAAAATGAAAAAGATTTTAAGCGTTATTCTGGCAATCGTCATTACTGTT
>JAZUDP010000073.1:0-2131 GCA_045639705.1 Acutalibacteraceae bacterium | reverse complement strand
CCGCCGAATGGCGGTGGAGGGATTCTTTCTCAGTTTTCATCAGACTTTTTATAGAATCCCCTCGCCAACTATCGTTGGCCCTCTCCCCTTTAGACAAGGGGCGCTTGCTCCATCCAATCTCATCGATAAATTGTAATTTGTTCAATTCTCATTGCTCGCGCAGGGTAACAGAACTCTGATAACTGCCGACCCGGCGAGGGCGCGGAGGCACTCCGCAAATTATAATTTATCCGATAAACCTCACTAATGCCTCATCCAGAAACTTCATCTGTTCTTCGGTATGAAACCAATGTTCGCCGCCGGGCATAACAACAAGCACCGCACCGTTTTTTTCGGCAAAATCCGAAACCGTCTCAAACGAAGTCAGATTATCTTTCTCGCCGTACAGTATCTCAGTCGGAACATTCCATTCAATCGGATTTTTACGAACATAACAGAGATAATCCCACGATAAACCGTCACCGAAATCCGTCGGGACCGTTTTCTTTTCCTCAAGCTCTTTTTCGGTAACGCCTGCCCATGCCATCATGTCGCGGATAAGCTTTTCCATGCTGACAACAGGGGAGATAAAGAAGGCTTTTTCAATTTTCTTCTCTGAAAGTGCGCTCATGGCAAAAAATGCGCCGATGCTGTTTGCAATAAGAATAACGGAATCATATTTTCCCGCAATAACATCAAATATCTTCGGGAATTCTTCCTTCGCCTCCCACGGTGTTGAGGCTCTGTATTCAAGTCCGAAAACATCATATCCGGCAAGCAGCTCCCTGTAGTGTTCCGCTTCTCCGGCGTTTCCGCCTTTTCCGTGTATGTAAATTACAGCTTTCATTTTAAATCAGGCATAATTCCTTTCATCATTTCAGCTTCGGGTGTTCCTTTAAGTACAGGAGCGAGGTCGGCAAATTTACCGCTTCCGTTTTTGATATACATAATATTTGCGGTAAAGCATTGACCGAGCAGACTGTTGATTTCTTTTGCGGTGAAGGTACAGACCCCGGTTGCGACAAGTGCGCAGATACCGTAAGAGTGAATCCACAGGTGTCTGAAAAGGTTTCGTGACTGTTCGTCATCCGCGTTGTAATCGCGCTTGATATATTTTAAATCTTCCTTGAAATTATTAATGCTGATGTTTATCAGTTCCTCAAAATCGAGCGGGCTTCGTTCTGTCATCATCAGATCCTGAAAAAGCTTCGGCTCGTCCTGAGCGAATTTTATCATCTGTATTCCGCGCATTTTAAAGGATGGAACATAGCTGTCGGCGATGTTGATGTAATCAAAAAACAAAGTCCACGCCTTTTCTGTCACAGCCTGCTGAAGTGCCTCCATGCTGTCAAAAAAGGTAAATATCGGACGGGATGAACAGCCCAGCTTTTCGCCGACATCACGCGCCTTTACGCTGTTTATTCCGTATTCACGCGCAATTTCAAACGCTGCGTTTATTATTTCTTCTCTGTCGAATTTAGGCTTGGGCGGCATTATACAATCTCCTTTGCAACAATGGTTATGCAACAAGCGTTGCGCTATTTTTATAATATTATATACCGCTTTTAAATTCTTGTCAATGAAGTTTACGGATTGTTTACAATAAAGATAAAAATCACAAACCACGCCCGAAAGGACGTGGTATGAATAATGGCCCTATAAGGGCATAATACCAGCAGCGCCTAAAGGCGCATATAAGCAACACCAACTGCAAATTGGTGTTGCTTTACTCTTTTCCTAAATTCTTAAATGGATCTTCGTATTCCTTGAAACTCAACTGGTCTGCAATCATATCCTCAGTTTCTTGTTCTCGGATATATTTTGCTATTGCCGCTTTGTTTCCTCCTACTGTACTCACATAATACCCTTTTGCCCAAAATGTTCTTCTTCCATACTTGTACTTCATATTTGCATGTCTTTCAAATATCATCAAGGTACTTTTTCCTTTCAGATATCCCATAAACTCAGATACGCATATATTGGGTGGTATTGACAAAAGCATGTGTATGTGATCCGGCATTGCATGTGCTTCTATTATTTCTACTTTCTTGTATTCACATAATCTTCGAAGTATCTCTCCGATATCTTTTCGCAGTTCTCCATATATAGCTTTTCGTCTATACTTTGGCACTATTACGATATGATATTGACA
>JAZUDP010000072.1:0-59794 GCA_045639705.1 Acutalibacteraceae bacterium | reverse complement strand
AAGTCTGATGAAAACTGAGAAAGAATCCCTCCACCGCCATTCGGCGGTCCTACCCCTTGTCACTTCGTGACATTCCCCTTGCAGGGGATGCCCTTTAGGGCAAGGGAGGCGGGGCAACATCAGAATTTCAGCTCGATAAATCCCAATTTATCTTTCTAAACAATAATCCGGCCTGACGGAGGACATTATGAAGAAGAAAATCATCATTGCGGCAGTCCTCGTTCTTGCAATTCTGCTTATACCTGTTCCGTGCAGACTAAAGGACGGCGGTTCAACGGAATATATAGCTGTGCTTTACACCGTAACCGATGTTCACCGTATAGTATCACCTGAGAAATATGAAGACGGAATAACAGTTGAAATTCTCGGCAAAGAAATATATAATAAAGTGAAATGACATTTATTAAAGAGGGATGTTCGATGTCGGATACTGCAGGAAAATTCATTGAAAAATACAAGGAGCTTGAAGAGGCCGTAAGAATTACCTATGACCTTAAGGAAAGCGATTCCATATCGTACTATCTGACGGGACAGAAGGAATATCAGAAATACAAGGACGATATCAAATACTGTCAGGAGGTCAGAAATCTTCTCAGCCATAAGAAGAAAATAAACGGCAGCTATGCCATCGAACCGAGCGGAGAAATGATTCGTTTTATTGACAGCCTTATTGACAGAATCAGAGACAGAACCAGATGCTCCGATATTCAGGTTACACTGAAAAATGTATACTGGCAGCCCATGAACGGCAATGTCAGGGAAACGATGCAAACCATGCGTCAGCGACATTTTTCCTATGTTCCCGTTCTTGATGACGGCGGCTGCGTAATCGGCGTATTCGATGAAAATTCAATTTTTAATTTTCTTGCCGATGAAGAAAAGGTTGAAATAAACGGCAGTCTTACTTTTTCCGACATTTCGAAATATATCGCTCTGCATGACAGGGAGATGGAAAGCTTCATTTTCTTCCGCCCGAACGAGCATGTGGAGGAGCTTGAAAATCAGTTCGAAGCCGCACACAGAAAGGGCAGAAGAATCGGAATGGCTTTTGTCACCCTGACAGGTACATCTGAAGGCAGGCTTCAGGGCATAATAACTCCGTGGGATATTATCGCGGCTTCTGCCAGAGAGCAGGAATAAACCAAAGGAAGTGAACGCATTTGTTCGGCTACATCAGAGCGTACAAGCCCGAAATGAAGTTCAAAGACTATGACATGTACAAGGGCGTATACTGTTCGCTCTGCAAGGAGCTTGGAAAGCGTTACGGACTGATTTCGCGTCTTACACTCTCTTATGATTTTACTTTTTTTGCAATGGTGCGCATGGCTGTGCGGACGGGCTGTATCAGCTTCAGGAGTTCCCGCTGTTCCTTCAATCCCGCTAAGAAATGCCTCGACTGCGGCAAAGACAATGCCGACACGGCGTACACCGCCGATATTTCCATGCTGATGATGTATCATAAGCTTCGGGACAATATCGCCGACAGCGGATTCTTCAGACGACTGCTGTGTTTTTTTGCAATGCCGTACGCAAAGCGTGTCTATAAAAAAGCGAAGCTCCGTCAGCCTGCGGCGGCTGAAATAATCGAAGAGCAGATGTCAAGACAGGAAGAAATTGAAAAAAGAAACGCAGGACTTGACGAGGCCGCCGACCCGAGCGCGAAAATGCTTTCACTTCTGCTCGCGTTGAATATCGACTGCGAAAACATTGAAAATCTTAAACAGCTCGGATATATGACGGGCAGATGGGTTTATATCATCGATGCGGCGGACGACTGTGCCGACGACATAAAGGACGGAAGCTTTAATCCGCTGAAAAAAAGATTTGAAGAAGAGGATTTCGGCGCTTACTGTGAGGAAATGCTTAATCTTACAATGGGTGAAGCAATAAATAATTATAAAAAGTTGAAAATTTACCGTTTTAATGATATATTAGAAAATGTACTGTATGATGGCTCCGCGGCTGTTGTGAATACTGTACTGAAAAAGGGGTGTGCCTGTGAGAAATCCGTATGAGGTTTTAGGTCTTGACTCAGGTGCGGGTCTTGACGATGTAAAAAGAGCATACAGAGAAGCTGCAAGACAGTGCGGCGGAAATCCGTCTGTAATGAAGGAGCTTGACGAGGCATACGACTCGATAATCAATAATTTCGGAAACAGCGGCTCCGGCGGAAATTACGGCAGCAACGATTATGCCTCCTACGATTACGCTGAAAATCAGAATTCCGAATACGGCGATATCCGCGCGAAGCTCAACAGCGGAAGAATCGACGACGCGGAAATGCTGCTTGACGGAATACCTTATCAGCGCAGAAATGCCGAGTGGTATTATATCAAGGGTACGATTCAGCACCGCCGCGGCTGGCTTGAAAGTGCCGCCGAAAGCTTTAAGCAGGCTTATGAGCTTGAACCGTCAAATCCCGAGTATCAGGCGGCGTACAGTCAGCTTAATCAGGCTAAAAAGGGTCAGTACAGAGCTGAACGCAGGGAAAGTGAAAACAAGGGCTGCTCCGACCCGTGCAGCATGTGCGAAGCGCTTATGTGTGCCGACTGCTGCTGCGAATGCATGGGTGGCGACCTGATACGCTGCTGCTGAGGTTGATACAATGAAAGTTTCGGTCAAAACCGCGTTGGGCGGTATGTGTGTTGCGCTTTCCGCCGCGTTAATGCTTATGTCATCGGTAATACCGTTTATGATTTACGCCATTCCGGGAATTGCATCGCTGCTCATTCTTTTCATGATGGACGAATGCAGCAAAAAGTGGGCGCTCGGCGTATATTTCTGCACCTGCGCCGTTACGGCGATACTTGTACCCGAAAAGGAAGCAGTTGCTATTTACATAGCTGTTCTCGGGTATTATCCCGTGCTTAAAACGGTGATAGACAGAATAAAAATCAGACCGCTGAGAATAGCGGTAAAGTCGGTATTTTTCCTTGCGATAATTACGGGTGCGTATCTTGTTATGATTTTTGCGTTCGGGATTTCCTCGGAAATGCTTGAGGAAACGGAAAAGGTATTCATTCCCGTGCTTTATGTTCTCGGACTCGCGGCGTTCCTGCTTTATGACAGAGCGCTTGAAATGTTTGAGCTGACTTATTACCGCAAATGGCAGAAAAAACTGAAAAAAATACTGAAAGTAAGATAAAAAACGGGGCAGAGTACAGCAATCGGTACTTTACCCCGCTTTTTTGAAAATATTTAAAAATAACTGTTGCAATTATCGGAAATGTAATGTATAATACAACCATCGAACAAATGTACGGTTGATGTATACGGAGGTAATGAAAATGGCAGATAAAAAACAGGCTCTCGAAACAGCTATTGCTCAGCTTGAAAAGCAGTACGGCAAGGGTACGGTTATGCGCCTCGGACAGAACGCGGGCATGAGCGTTGAGGCTATCTCAACAGGCTCGCTTACGCTTGATGTCGCGACGGGTATCGGCGGACTTCCCAAGGGAAGAATCGTAGAGATTTACGGACCTGAGTCCTCAGGTAAAACAACGCTTGCGCTCCATGCTGTCGCAGAAGCTCAGAAGGCGGGCGGAGAGGCTGCCTTTGTTGACGCGGAGCATGCTCTTGACCCTGTTTATGCCGCAAATCTCGGTGTTGATATAGATTCTCTTCTTGTTTCGCAGCCCGACAACGGCGAGCAGGCTCTTGAAATTGCCGAGGCTCTTGTACGTTCAGGCGCTATTGATATAATTGTTGTTGACTCTGTTGCGGCTCTTGTTCCCCGTTCGGAAATTGAGGGCGAAATGGGCGACAATCATGTCGGTCAGCACGCAAGACTTATGTCTCAGGCATTAAGAAAGCTTGCGGGCGCGTGCAACAAGTCAAATACAATCATTATCTTTATCAATCAGCTCCGTGAAAAAATCGGCGTTATGTACGGCAATCCCGAAACCACAACAGGCGGCCGTGCGCTTAAATTCTACGCTTCCGTGCGTATGGATGTACGCCGCGTTGAGTCAATCAAGGGCGCGGGCAACGAGTTTATCGGTTCAAGAACAAAGGTTAAGATTGTCAAGAACAAGGTTGCGCCTCCGTTTAAAGAGGCTGAATTTGATATCATGTACGGCGAAGGCATTTCCAAGGTAGGAGAAATTCTCGACGCTGCCGTACTGCTCAATATTGTCAACAAGAGCGGAGCATGGTTCTCCTACGGTGACCGCAGACTCGGACAGGGCAGAGACAATGTCAAGGAGCTGTTCAAGTCGGAGCCGGAGCTTTGCGATGAAATCGAAGCAAAGGTTAAGGAGAACATGGAGCAGCTCAAGGACCTTAACAAGCCCTCGGCTAAGAGGGGAGTCAAGCCTGCCGCACCTGCAAAGCCGGTTCCCGCGCCGGCAAAGGACGATGCTCCTGTTACAAGGTCTTCCGCCAAAGCACAGCTTGATATAGCTGTTGATGACTGATGAAAATTACAGCGAAGCACGGACGGCAGAATAAAATACATATAAGCGTTGACGGGGAGTATCTGCTGACGGTTGACGAGGATTTCTGGCTCGGCAGCGGATATGTCTCCGGTGATGAACTTGACGAGGAGGAGCTTGCTGCCTTTCAGAGGGCGGCAGGCTCCCGTATTGCTTTTAACAGTGCAATGTACAGCCTTGACCTGCGTGACCATTCTGCCCGTGAAATGAAAACGAAGCTGCTCAGAAAGTTTGACGCGGAATCAGCCGAAAGCGCGGTTGAAAAACTTGTTGAGCTTGGCTTAATCAACGATGAACGTTACGCTGAAAATCTTGCGCGGCAGCTTTTTGAATATAAAAAGTACGGCAGAAGCCGCATAAAATCGGAGCTTTACCGCCGCGGAATCGCTTCTGACATAATAAATAATGTGCTGGATGAAATTTTTGAGGCGGAAGAGACAGATAATGTGCAAAGAATAGTTGATATTATCAACAAAAAATATTATAATAAAATGATTGATGAGAATTCACGGCGAAAGGTTTTTGCCGCGCTTATGCGTCTGGGCTACGGATATTCCGATATCCGGCAGGCGATGAGTGGATTTTCAGACGATGAATACTACGAAGATTAGGTGAAAAGTATGGGTTATCAGTTAGGTATGATTTCTCTTGGCTGCCCGAAAAATCAGGTTGACGCCGAGCATATGCTTGCTCTTTTTGACGAAGCGGGCTGGGAAATAGTTGACTATGTCGACGGCTGCGATGTTGTTGTTATCAATACCTGCGGCTTTATCGACGACGCAAAAAAGGAAGCTATTGAAAACATTCTTGATACAGTCGAGCTTAAGAACGAGGGACTTGTAAAGAAGATTATCGTTACAGGCTGTCTTGCTCAGCGTCATAAAGAGGAAATCATGCAGGAAATTCCCGAGGTTGACGCGGTTGTCGGAATCGGCGCAAACAACGAAATTGTAAAAATTGCTGAAGAAATTCTTGCAGAAGACAACACGGTTGAGGTCTTTCCGCCTCAGAGCGAGCTGCCCCTTGACGGTCAGCGCATACTCACCACACCCGAACACTGGGCTTATCTTAAAATCGGCGACGGCTGCTCCAACCGCTGTACCTACTGCACAATTCCGTATATCAGAGGCGACATGCGCAGCCGCAGAATGGAAAATATTATTGACGAGGCGCGTCAGCTTGCGGAAACGGGCGTGAAGGAAATCATCCTTGTCGCTCAGGACACCACAAGCTACGGACTTGACCTTTACGGCGAGCTTAAGCTTCCCGAACTGCTCAGAGAGCTTTCATATATCGACGGAATCGAATGGATAAGAATGCTTTACTGCTATCCCGACAGAATTACTGACGAGCTTATTGCCGAAATCAGAAGCAACGATAAGGTTGTCAATTACATAGACCTGCCGCTTCAGCATTCCGACGACGGCATTCTCAAGGCAATGAACCGCAGGGGAACGCAGGCTCAGATACGCGAGGTTATTTCAAAGCTCCGTGCGGAAATTCCCGATGTCGTTATCCGTACCACATTTATTGTCGGCTTCCCGGGCGAGGGCGAGGATGAATTTGAGAATCTTGCCGAGTTTGTCAACGAAATGGAGTTTGACCGCATGGGCTGCTTCACGTTCAGTCCGCAGGAGGGAACGCCTGCGTATGATATGGACGGACAGGTTGAAGAGGATGTCAAAATGCGCCGCGGAGAAATCCTCATGCAGGACCAGCTGAGTATTGTTGAGGATAAAAACAACGGAAAAATAGGTAAGGTTTACAAAACGGTCGTTGAGGAATACGACGGTTATACCGACAGCTATGTGGGCAGGACCTACATGGACGCTCCCGAAATTGACGGACTTGTAAAGTTCACCTCATCGGGAGACCACGAAATCGGCGACTTTGTAAATGTAAAAATCTTTGAAGTTGAAGAATATGATCTGATAGGTGAAGTAACAGAATGAATACACCGAATAAAATAACAGTATGCAGAATGTTTATAGCCCCGCTTTTTCTTGTGATTTATTTTCTCGGGCTTAAGCACAGAATGCTGATTTCCGCAATTATATTTGCCGTCGGTTCAATTACCGACGCGATTGACGGCAACCTTGCGCGCAAAAACAATATGGTTACCAACTTCGGCAAGCTCCTTGACCCTATAGCCGATAAAATGCTTGTTACGGCGGGACTGCTTGCCTTTATGAAAGACGGGCTGTGCAATATCTGGATTGTAATGCTTATTCTCACGCGTGAATTTGCCGTCACATCGGTGCGTCTCATCGCTTCCGCGCAGGGAGTTGTTATTCCCGCAAACATCGGCGGCAAAATCAAAACGGTTCTCCAGATGGTATCTTTTATTGTGATAATGTGCCTCGGCGAGCTTAATGCAGCCTTCGGCGTTCAGATGCCGCTTGCACTTATTTCAAATATTCTGCTCGGCATAACTGCGGCTGCCGCGGTTATCTCGGGACTTATATACATACTTGACAGCCGCAAGGTTATCGACTTTAAGAAATAACACATAAAAGGGTGGTTTAAATGGTAATTTCATCTGCAAGACTTATGTCAAGGGCTTCGCGCGAGGGGTATGCGATTCCCGCATTCAATATTGATAATCTTGAATCCGCAATGGCGGTTTCCGAGGTCATGCACGAAATGCGTATTCCCGTTATCGTTCAGATGATTCCGAGAACTCTCAATTACGGCGGAATAGCCATGTATCCCGCAATGATGCGCGAGCTTATGGCCGACTGTCCCGTTGATTACGCTCTGCATCTTGACCACGGCAACGGACTGAGCCTTGCCCGTAAGTGTATCGCAAGCGGATTTTCGTCCGTCATGTTTGACGGCAGCGCTATGAGCTTTGAGGATAACGTGAAATTTACAAAGGAAGTTACTGATTTCGCCCTTCCCATGGATGTCTCCGTTGAGGGTGAACTCGGTACAATCGGCGGCAAGGAGGAGGGCGACACCGATATGGAGTCCTCTTACACAAAGGTCAGCGAGGCTGAAGAGTTTGTGCGCCGCACCAATGTCAGCACGCTTGCAATCGGAGTCGGCACTGCTCACGGCGTTTACAAGGGCGAGCCGAAAATCAATGTTCAGCGTATTTCCGAAATTCATTCCGCGATTGATACGCCGCTTGTGCTTCACGGAGCTTCGGGACTTTCGGACGATGTCCTGCGCGACTGTATTGCCGCGGGCATCAGCAAGATTAATTTTGCCACCGAGCTGCGTCAGGCATACACAAACGGAATCAAGGCTGAATTTGCGAAGGACCCCGACCTGTTTGACCCGAAAATTTATATGCGCGGAGCAATAGACGATATGAAAGAGGTCATCAGACACAAAATAAAAATCTGCTATAACCTTAAATAATCAGAAGAGACAGTGCCCGGCGCGCTGTATCCGAGGTGAAAACAGTTATGATAAAAAATAAACTGATTGAAAAGTTTCCCGAAAACGAAAGGAAAAATCTGCTTTTATGCTTTGTTTCCACTTTCATTTTCGGAATAGCGGCTCATGCATACGGACTGCTGAACGATATTTTTTCACACGATTCTCTTAACGCGCTGTACTCGGGAGCAACCGAGAATATGTCCAAGATTTCAGTAGGACGTTTTCTTGTTCCCGCGGTCAGAGCCTTCCGCGGACCCGTTGCGATTCCGTGGGTTATCGGTCTGCTTGCGATGTGCTGGATTGCGCTTTCGACTTACATCATTCTGAAAATGTTTGATGTCAGGTCAAAGCCCGCCGCAGTAATTCTTTCGGGATTTATGGTTACGAATGCGACGGTTACGGCAATTACGGCAACCTATGTACATGAGCTTGATATCGATATGTTTGCGCTTTTCCTGTCCTGCCTTGCGGCGTATTTATGGAAGGAGAGCAAAAAAATAACAGGTCTGATACCTGTTGTGATACTTTCGGTAATGTCAATGGCAATTTATCAGAGCTATGCCGAGGTTACCGTTACCCTGATAATTCTTGAGCTTGTTCTTGAGACTCTTGAAAACGGAAAAACAGGGGAGATATTTGTCAGAGGCGTCAAGGGTGCGGCTTCAATTGGCCTCGGAGCAGGCATTTATTTCGCTCTTAACAGGCTGATGTGCGTGCTGTTCAAAACGGAAACGCTTGACCGTGTCAATGTTGCCGCTGAATATGAGGAATCTTTTATCCAGCGTGTTTATCTGATGTTCAAGTCCATTGCAATTGCGTTTTTTACGCCGTCAACGGTAATTTCCACGGTTGTCATTGCCGCCGTAAACGTTCTTGTCTTTGCAGGCATAGCTGCGGCTGTAATTGTTCTGTGGAAGAAAAACAGGGTTGCGGCAGGCGGAAAGGTATTCACGCTTCTGCTCTTTGCCATGCTTCCTGCCGGAATGAATTTTGTATGCCTGTTTACGCATGAAAATGTTCACGACGTAATGATTTTCTCGTTCTGGATGATTTATGCGTTTGCGGTTGCCCTCTTTTTCAGAAATCCGTTTTCCTTCAGAAAAGAAAGCCGAAAAACACTGTATAAGACTGCGTCATTTGTTTTTGCGGGAGTTCTGCTCTGGAACAATATTCTTGTCTCAAACACTGCGTATCTGAAAAAGGATATGGAGCAGGAGGCAACGCTTTCGATGATAAACAGAATTGTTGACGACCTTGAGGAGCGGGAGGATTATGTTGTCGGAGAGAGTGAGATTGCATTTTCCGGTTATCCCGAAATCCATAAGCTTTATCCCGGCTTCGAAAAGGTGAGCCATATGATAGGACTTCGCTTTACGACAACAACGGGAGCGGTTGCATATACAAGCTTTTTCAACGGTTACGATAATCTTTTCAGATATTATCTGAACTATCCCGCAAATGTCAGTGATACGGATTACAGCGATGACAGCAGGGTTGCGGCAATGCCGTCGTTCCCCGAAGAAGGGTACATTCAGAACCTTGACGGAGTAATCGTAATCAAGCTCGGTGAAAAGAAGCTGCCGAAGCTCGACTCAAACAACCTTGAAAAAGATATTAAAGAGATAATTGATGCAGTGTCATAAGGCCTGCACATAAAGAAGAAACGGAGTCGGGAGACTCCGTTTTCTTTATGCGTTTTACAGATTTCCGTTTTCAAATTCGCGCCTGAACCAGACATCCTTTACTTCAAATCCTCTGCCTTTGAAGTAGGATAGTATTTCGGCCTCATCGTCAAGCGCAAAAACAAGCTTGTACGAATAAAGGAACTGCTTTTTATAGCCGAATTCTTTGTTGAGCTTGTTGGTGCCGTATTTGCCGTCGCCGAGCAGGGGATGACCGATTGAAGCAAAATGCGCTCTTATCTGATGCGTCCTGCCGGTGAGCAGGTCAACCTCGACAAGACTTAAATCGTTTTCGGTATCCTTCTGCAGAACCCTGTATCTGGTTCTGATTTCCTTTGCACCCTCGCAGGGCGATTTCATAACCTTAACAAGATTTTTCTTTTCGTCCTTCACAAGATACCCCTCAAGCAGTCCGCTTTCGGGCTTCGGTATACCGTGAACCACGCAGAGATAGGTCTTTTTAAGGTTCCTTTTTTTCATCTGTGCATTCAGTATGCGCAGACTGTCGGCGTTTTTCGCCGCTATTACAATTCCGCCCGTATTTCGGTCGATTCGGTTGACGAGCGCCGGAGTAAACGAGTTTTCGTCGTCGGGATTGAATTCGCCCTTATCGTAGAGATAACGCTTGATTCTTGTAATCAGAGTGTCGACATACTCCCTGTCGTCGGGGTGACAGAGAAGTCCCGCTTTCTTGTTGAGAAGCATGATGTTTTCGTCTTCATACAGAATATCAAGACTCTTCGACGCGCCCGTGAAGTCGTACCGTGTTTCGGGCTTGACAAAAAATTCATCGTTGATATACATGTCGATTCTGTCGCCGACCTTAAGCATTGTGGAAATCTCCGCACGCCTGCCGTTAACCTTAATCCGTTTCAGCCTTATGTATTTGTACATCAGCGACTGCGGAAGATTAGGCAGGCTTTTTCTGATGAATTTGTCAAGACGCTGGTTCGCGTCGTTCTGTTTTATTTCAAAGCTTTTCATATTATAAGCAACACCGTACAGTTCAGGGCATCTGCCCTGCTTTTAGTTTTTAAAGCTGTGAACAGGAGCGGGAATGCGTCCGCCGCGTTCAATAAATTCCGAGCAGTCAAAGCGGTTTACGTTCATGACCGGAGCGTAGCCGAGAAGTCCGCCGAATTCAACCGTATCGCCGACATTCTTACCGTAAACGGGGATAAGGCGCACTGCCGTTGTCTTCTGATTTATCATGCCTATGGCCATTTCGTCCGCGATGATTCCCGAAACCGTTGAAGGCTTTGTGTCGCCGGGAACTGCAATCATATCAAGACCTACCGAGCAGACGCAGGTCATGGCTTCAAGCTTTTCGATTGTAAGGGCGCCGTCGTTTACGGAATCAATCATGCCCTGGTCCTCCGAAACGGGAATGAACGCGCCCGAAAGACCTCCGACATATGACGAAGCCATGATTCCGCCCTTTTTGACCTGGTCGTTAAGCAGCGCAAGTGCCGCCGTTGTACCGGGTGCGCCGACTCTTTCAAGTCCCATTTCCTCAAGTATCTCGGCAACGCTGTCTCCTATTGCGGGAGTGGGGGCAAGGGAAAGGTCGATGATTCCGAAGGGTACGCCGAGGCGCTTTGAGGCCTCCTGTGCGACAAGCTGACCTACGCGGGTAACCTTGAACGCTGTTTTCTTTATTGTTTCGCAGAGCGTTCCGAAATCAGCACCGTGAACCTCTGAAATAGCTCTTTTAACAACGCCCGGCCCGCTTACGCCGACATTTATTATCGTATCACCCTCGGTAACGCCGTGAAACGCGCCCGCCATAAACGGGTTGTCGTCGGGAGCGTTGCAGAATACGACAAACTTTGCACAGGCGATTGAGCCGCTGTCCTTTGTCAGCTCCGCCGCTCTGCATACCGTTTCACCGAGAAGCTTAACGGCATCCATGTCAATACCCGTCTTGGTTGAGCCGACATTTACGGAGCTGCACACACGCTCGGTCTGTGCAAGAGCTTCGGGAACAGCCTCGATAAGCAGCTTGTCAGACTCTGTCATTCCCTTTGATACAAGTGCCGAAAAGCCGCCGATAAAGTTTACGCCGACAGTGTGAGCGGCTCTGTCAAGCGCTTTCGCAATCTCAACGTAATCGGATGCCGTTTTGCAGCAGGAAGCGCCGACAAGGGAAATCGGAGTAACCGAAACACGCTTATTGACAATCGGAATACCGAAATCAAGCTCAATTTCTCTGCCGACCTCAACAAGCCGCGCAGCCTTTTCGGTAATCTTGGCATAGATTCTGTCGCATGTCTTCTTTACATCGTCGGAGCAGCAGTCAAGCAGACTGATGCCCATTGTAATTGTGCGTACATCGAGGTTGTTTTCCTCAATCATTTTGTTCGTTTCACGAACCTCAAACATATTAATCATGCCGGCACCTCAGATTCTGTGCATAACATCAAAAATGTCTTCGTGCTGCATTTTGATTTTAACTCCGAGTTCGTCTCCGACGGCCTCGATTTCTTCACAGAGTACTGAAAACTCCTTTTCCGCGTTCTGTGCGTCAACAATCATCATCATGTTGAAGAAGCCCTGCACAATTGACTGATTGATGTCAAGGATGTTTATGCTGTTTTCCGCAAGGTATGTGCAGACCTTCGCGATAATGCCTACCCGGTCCTTTCCGATAACCGTGATAATTGTTCTGTTCATATTACTCCTCCGTAGTATCATTTTCCGCTTCGGCAAGAATTTCTTTAAGATTCAGCTTCTGCGTATTTAATATTTCATCAGCCTTTGAAAGCCCCTCTGCGTTCTTCTCAAGCTGACCCTCGTAAATATCAATCGGTTCAAGAAGTGCCTCGGCGTCCTCAATTGTTGCGTTTTCGCCGAGGTCCTCGGCCATAATGGCGTCAAGGCCTGTCGGCTGAGCATCTTCATCCGCGCTGCTTTCTGCCTTTGCATGGATTCTGGCTGTATGCTCTTTTCTGACCTTTCCGTTCTTTTTCTTATTAACCGAATTAACGATAAGGATTATTATCAGAAGTACCGCTGTTGCCGCCGAAACCGCCGCGCCGGGAATCAGACCCTGCGGCATGTAGCTGAATTCAATTTCATGCTTTCCGGGTTCAAGCTTCAGAGCGATAAGTGCGTCGCAGACCTTCTGCTTTTTCTGTACCTTGCCGTCAACCCTGACCGTCCAGCCCTCGTCATAGTTGATTGACGTATACAGGATTTTGCCTTCGGCGGCGTTAACCGTGCCTTTGATATGAGTTTCGTCAAATTCGCTGATGTCCATCTGACTGTGGCTGAGAACCTCATAGCCCGCGTCAAGAATCTCCTTGTCGATTCCGTACATGTAGCAGGTGGCGTCGCAGGAATCCGTTTCGCCGTCAAGCATAAGCTCAACCGTCAGAACCTCGCCGGCCTTGCGGTAGCCGCAGTCGAGAATGTACGGCTCGTTAATTGACTGATTTTTATTGAATTCGTAATCGGCGTCATGAACTGTGATGGTTTCAAGCGCCTGTGACTTGAGATAGAGATAAACATTCTGGTTTTCCGTGACGGTAAAGTTAATGCTCAGCGTGCCTTCTCCGTCATAATCCGATTTGAAGCATGTGAAGCTGTCGGTAAGATAGGTGTCGCTTTCGCAGATGTTGTCGGTTTCGTAATCGACAGGCTCAATTTTCTTAAGCACTCCGTATGTGCCGGTTGCGTAAGTCCAGAAGCTGTTCTGAATTTCAAACGGATTGCTGCCTTCCGAATCAAGCTTCAGCATATCGTCATCAACACAGTACGCAATCGGCATGAAATATTTGTTTTTATAAGCGGTAAATTTGCCGCACTGACCGGCAAATTCAAAGAATTCGTCGTTGACAGGCGTCTCCTCATCGTTTTTTACAAGATATTTAAGTCCCATCATTGCATTGTAGACAGGGGTCTGAGAGTAGTAAATATAGCTGTTTATATAGTTGCTGTCAAGACCGAGCTGATTCTGAAGGTTTGCCGATTTTTCATAAGCCATTGATGAAAATGTTGAAATACCGTTGTAATTGAACCATGAAGCGTCCATCAGCGTGTTGATATCCGTAACCTCAAGACGGTACATGTCGGTTTCTTCCGCTTTGTCAAGAGTATCCTTAAGCTTCCTGAAATCGTTATAGCCGTTTACAAAGTTAACCTTTTCCTGTGTGATTTTGAAATGACCGGTGTCCGCAACCGCAACCTCCGCGAATACGCTGCACATAAGCAGGAGCGAAACCGCCGTCTGCGCATATTCCTTCTTTCTCATAAGCCCGAGAACGAGAGTATAGAGCGCCGCGAAGCCGATGCTGATATATACTGTTTCATCGGAAACATTGTCCATTCCGAAGCGCTGAATTACGACCGCAAGAAGCATAACGCCCGTTCCTGCGCCCAGCAGAGCCTTTGCGGAAATGCTTCTGATATGGAGCAGAACCTCATAAGCCATTTTGATGAGCAGGAAGGAATACAGGAATGAAAATCTGAAAGGCAGGTCATTCGGGAAATGGAATGCGTGCAGAATGTAGTTCGCGGAATTGAGATTGAAGCAGACGAAGAGTACCGCGAGCATAATAATATGCGCTCCGCGTGCCTTTGAAGAGATTTTGTCGCAGAAAATGTAGAGCGGAACAAGCATGATTGTGAGGATTCCGCAGTATACGTTCGGCAGAACAGTGTCGCCGCTTGAACGGATCGTAGGCTCAAGCGAAGCAAGATGATTTGCGAGAAAATCAAAAATATTGTTGTAATACTCAATATCCTCGGGGAAGGTTCCGGAGGTAGCCGAGCAGGATTTAAGGCAGAAATAGGTGGGGATAACGGCAACCGCAACAAGGGCGACCGCGAGAACGGAGCAGACAGCGAACGTAAAGCCGCTTCTTAAAAATTTGTTGTAGATGAATCTGTTGAAGGCGGTGGAGGAGGTGTTTCCGTTTTCATCTGTTTTTACGGGAATGTCGGAGTAAGTGTCTTTGAAGGTTGATGTGCTGACAAAATGAACAAAGAAATAAAGCACCGCAAAAATGCATATCATGTATGACATGTAATAGTTTGCGAAGAATGAAAACGCAAGGGCGATAACGTAAAGTCTGCATCTGCGCTCATTGATAATGTTCTCAATTCCGAGAACAACAAGAGGCAGAAGATACAGCGCGTCTATCCACATTATGTTCCAGTAATACGCGATAAAAAAGCCGCAGAAGGAGTAAAGCATACCGAAGGCCGCGATTGAAAAATCGTTTCTGCCGTGCTTTTTCTTAAGATAAAAGGCAAGAGCGGCAGCCGCAAGGGCGTTCTTGACAAGCACCATTGTTCCGATTGCCTCGGGAATGTTTTTGTGTCCTGCGATAAGAGCGATGAGGTCGCCGACGGGGCTTGACAGATAGTTGAAATAATTACCGAGGAAGGCACCGCCGCCGCCCGTATTCCATGAATACAGAAAGCTTTTGAAATGTGTGAGCCTGTCAAAAAATTCTGCAAAAAGCGGTCCGTACTGATGAAACAGGTCCATTCGCAGAACGGTTCTTCCGCCGAAGGGAATTATATCGTAGCAGTAGTACACAAGCAGCATAAGAACTGCCGAACAGAGAAACGCAAGAAAAACATAAATCCAGTTATCGACAAACCTCGAAAAAGGGGTTTCTTTTTTTATTTTGGGAGCTTTTTTATCTGAAGATTTCATCTTATTCATCCTTTCGCAATATAAAATATGCCATACGGCATTAATCATGATTATACACAATATATATTACCACTAAAAGTTAACTCTTTCAATATCTATGTAAAATTGTTTACATTTTTTTCAAACTTTTTGTTCTATTGCGGGACAGGAAGTCATATGAAATAAATGGTGATGAAAATGACTGACAGAAAAAGAGAAAGGCTCGGAATTATCTGCCGTTATCTGCCTTGCGGACTGTCCTCGGCACTGGAAAATCTTTCCGATGAATATGTGCGCCGGCTGTGTGAAATACGAATCAGGACGGACAAACCGGCAGTATTAATATTTACTGACAGACGCGGATTTATTACCTCTTCGGGGCGGCTGACGGAATTTATTTCAAACGACCTTGTGAAGCTTACCGCACAGGAAACCGAAGCCGTATTCAATTCCATGTGCCGTTACTCTGTTCACAGTCTTTCGAACGATATCGCCGGGGGCTTTGTCACACTTGAGGGGGGCAGCCGCGTCGGAATATACGGCAGAGCGGTGACCGACGGAAACAGGATAATTTCCGTCCGCAGCATCCGCGGAATGAACATCCGCGTAAGCGGAGAGTATCCCGGAATTGCCGAACCGCTGGCAAGGCTGATAAGCGGCAGAAAAAGAGCCGATATTCTTATCTGCGGTCCTCCGTCCTCGGGAAAAACAACTCTTCTCAGAGATTTCTGCCGTATTCTTTCGGATGAAAAAGGACTTAAGGTCTGCCTTGTTGATGAGCGGTGCGAGGCTGACGGCTGCCGGACGGGCATCAATACAGATGTTCTCAGCGGCTATCCCAAGGCCGCGGGAATTCAGATTGCCGTGCGCACGCTTTCGCCCGAGGTTATTGCGTTTGACGAAATCGGCACGGCGGAGGAGGCAGAGGCGGTTGTGACGGGACTTAACAGCGGAGTCAGCTTTGTGATGACGGCTCACTGCGCCGACAGGACGGAGCTTCTGCGAAGGCCGCAGTTCCGTCTGCTTATGTCCGCACATGCGGTTGACTGGTGCGTTTTTCTGAAAAATGTCGGGGAAATTCATGAAATTCTGTCAGCAAGGGAGCTTGAAAATGAAAATTGCCGCGCTTACGGCTCTGGGCATATGCTGTGCTATGACGGGTCAGTACATAGCATTTCTGATGAATATGCGTGTGCGGATGCTTGAAAAGGTTCAGCTTATGCTGTCTGCCGCCGAAAACAGCGTCAGCTATCTTCGCGCAACCTCCTGCGAGCTTGTTTCCGCTCTTGCCGGCAATCCCGAGCTTAAAATGCTCGGATTCCTTGACAATTGCCTTGAAAGAATGCGGAGCGGAGAAGATTTCCGCAGCGCGTGGCTGAATTCCGTAAAGTCGGATGTGCGTTATCTGAAGCAGGAGGACAAGGCTCTGCTGATTTCATTCGGAAGCTTCTTCGGTATAACAGATGCCGAGGGTCAGATTGCCAACTGCCGTATGCATATAAAGCTTGCTGCCGCAAGGCTGAACGAAGCCGCGGAAGCGCGTGACAGATACGCGTCGCTTTCATGCGGAATGGGAATTGTCTGCGGCGTGGGAGCGATAATAGTTTTGATTTAGGAGCGGCGTATGGAGCTTGTTATAAAAATCGCGGCTGTCGGAATTATCGTTGCCGTGCTGCATGAAATACTCATCCGCTCGGGAAGGGATGAATACGCGATGCTGACGGTGCTTGCGGGGATACTTGCGGTTACGGCAATGCTGATTCCGCAGCTTAAGGAAATGTACGATTCCCTCGGCTCGGTTTTTGAATTATGAGCGAGGCTGTAAAAATTGCGGCGGCAGGCATAATCTGCGCCGTTATGATTGTTCTTATCCGTCAGCTGCGTCCCGAGCTTGCGCCGCTTGCTCAGGCGGGCGGAATAATCGTTATTGCTGTTATGATTTCGTCATATATGAAAGCTCTGCTCGGAAAAACGGCAGAAATATTTGGAGGCTATGATGTCCCCGACGCCTCTTATGTGAATGTACTCGTCAAGGTGCTTGCCGTGGCGGTTATTACAAGAACGGGAGCGGATATGTGTGCCGACTGCGGGAATTCCGCGCTTAAATCCTGCGTCGAGCTTGCGGGAAAGGTGTTGATTCTTGCAATGTGCTTCCCGATGCTTGAGGCTGTTGTAAGGTTTGCGGGCGGTCTGCTGAAATGATTATGAAATACTTGAAGAAATCTGCCGCAACAGCTGCCGCGGTTTTGTTCGCACTTTGTTTTTCGGTGTTGTACGTTTCTGCGGAGGACTGCTCCGACAGCATGATAAAGGCGGGCGGCGGCGATGAGCTGTATTCCTCTCTGCCCGGGGATACGGCGGAGCTGCTCAGAGAAACGGGAATAGATGAACTCAGCTTTGACAGCGTTTTTTCCGTAACGCCGAAAAGCGTTGCGTCTCTTTTCAAAAAGCTGATAACGGGAGAAATTGAAGCACCCGCAAGGTCGCTTGTCAGACTTATCGCGGTAATCGTTCTGCTTTCAGTGTGCGAGTGCTTTATGCCCGACGACGGGCAGATAAAGCCCGTGACAGAAACGGCCGGAGCGATGTTCTGTATTGTTTCGGTCGCTTCGCCGCTCACTGTCGCGATATCCTCATCGGTTGCCTCAATAACCGTCAGCGGAAAATTCATGCTCGGACTTATACCCGTGCTTGCAGGAATAATAACAGCCGCCGGAAATCCCGCGCTTGCGCTCAGCTTCCGCTCAATAGCCTTTTCGGCGGCACAGGTGATTTCGGGAATATCGGAAAAGCAGATAACTCCGCTTGTGGGAGCCGTGCTTTCGCTTGACATTGTCAGCGCGCTGATGCCGTCGTTCAGACTGAACAGCATTACGGAGCTTGTGAAAAAGACGCTCACCGCGGTGCTTTCCTTTGCGGCAACGCTGTTTGTTTCGTTCCTCGGACTGAAAAGCGCGCTTGCCAATGCCGCCGATACCGTTGCTTCAAGAGGAATACGCCTTGCCATCAGTACGGCTGTTCCTGTTGTCGGAGGGGCTCTGAGCGAGGCTTACAGCGGCGTTGTGGGAAGCCTTGTGCTTGCAAGAAGCACGGTCGGCATTTTCGGAATAGCGGCAATCGCTCTGATTAATCTGCCGTCATGCATTCAGCTTCTTTTCTGGACCTTTGCCCTGCGTCTCGGAGCGGCGGCAGGAGAGCTTTTCGGACAGAACAGTACGGCAGGCCTGCTTAAATCAATAGCCTCCGCAATCACTCTTCTGAATGTGGTTCTGCTTTTCAATGCGGTTCTTTTCATAATTTCAACGGCGCTTATTCTTCTGATAAAGGCGGGATAAAATGGATACGGTAAGGCAGTGGGTGCTTACGGTTGCGGTATCCGCCGCGGCGGGAGCGGTTGTTCTTATGCTTTCCCCCGAGGGAAGCGTAAATAAAAGCGTGAAAACAGCCGTTTCTCTGTTCCTTACAGCCACAATGGTTATGCCGTTTGTCAGAGGCTTCAGCTTTGATGTGCAGGATATTGTTCCCGATACGGGTGCAGGACAGCCCGACCTTACGGCATCGGTTGAGGAGCAGATGAGGACGGCGCTTGAAACGGAGCTTGAGAAAATTCTTTCCGAAAACGGAATAAAAGCCCTTGAGATTAATATAGATATGAATATCAGCGATAATGAAATAACGGTAAAGAAAATAGAGATAAAGGCAGAAAACGGCGGAAATATTTCGGAGGTAAGGAACAGGATAAGCCGTGAAACGGGAGCGGAGGTTGTTATCGAGGTGAGCGGATGAACGGAAAAATTAAGGAGCTTTTAGACAGGATAAAAACTGACAGACGCCTGACGGTTATCGTTCTGCTCGGTCTTTCGGGGATACTTCTGCTGACATTTTCAGAGCTTAAGCCAAAGGAGACGCAGCAGTCTGACGAACCGGATAAGACCGCGGATATTTCTCAGTATGAGGAAAATCTTGAAGCACGGCTCTCGGAGCTTATTTCCTCAATCGACGGCGCCGGGAGGGCGAAGGTGATGATAACGCTTGACTCGGGTGACGAGAATGTTTACGCCACCGAGGACAAAAGCGGCGAAAAAAGCTATGAAAAAAGCTACGTTGTGATAAAACAGAACGGTGACGAAAACGGAATACTTCTGAAAATTGCGGAGCCCGAAATACGCGGCGTTGCCGTTGTCTGCGAGGGCGCAGGCTCGGCGGAGGTGCGGCAGGAAATAATAAATACCGTCACGGCTGTGCTGAATGTCGGCACAAACCGTGTTAATATTTCAAAAATGAAAATTTCAGACGGAGGATAATTATGGTGATAAAGAAAAAACAGCTTGTAACGGCAACGCTTGCGCTTGCGCTCGGAGCGGCCGTATTTGTGAACTGGTACTATTCGCGCCCCGAAACAAAGCCGACGGCTGACCGCGTACAGACAACAAAGGTGCAGGAGCAGGAGAATCTCGGCGATGCGCAGTATGTCTCGGCAACGACGGCAAAGGCTGACGCGGAGACGCTTGCGGGCTTTAAGGTCAAGCGCGATACCGCGCGCAGTGAGGCTGAAGAATCGCTTGACAAGGTGATTAAGGACAGCAAATCCTCGGCGGACGCGGTCAGAGAGGCATCGGCGGCACTGAAGGAGCTTTCGGCGTCAATAAAAACCGAGGCGGACCTTGAAAATCTGATAACAGCCAAGATATCAAAGGACTGCGTTGTGATAATTGATTCTGATGTCTGTCAGGTCATTGTTCCGAAAAAAACGCTGAACGAAAATATATCTCTTCAGATTAAGGAGCTTGTGGTAAATCAGACGCAGATTTCGGCGAAAAATATAACAATTATTGAATTAAGTACTTGAGAAATGAAAAAATCAGTGGTATAATATGCATAAATTTATGTATATATGCAAATATACATAGGTCAGTGTACCTTTATACCAGAATATATTAACGCATAAACCGCTGACCCTCTGTATATCTGCAGGGGGATTTTTTGTGTTATGAATACTGAACCGATTATACGGGAATATACGGTAAAGGTCGGCGCAGAGAGGCCGTTTTCGGTTATTCATATGTCCGATAATCATATCTGTCTTGCCGATGAACGAGACGGTGAACGGAAAACCGAGCTTTGCAGAAACAGGCTTAACAGCTTCACCTCAAACTGTCCCGAAAGGCAGGAGCAGATTAATTCCGCTATGTTCGATTATGTCAGGAAGAGCGGACTGCCTCTTGTGCATACGGGCGACCTGATAGATTTTGTTTCCGAAAAGAATCTTGAATATGCCGCCGAAGCCTTTCGCGGAATAGAAACCGTTTTCAGTGCGGGAAACCACGAATTCAGCCTTTATGTCGGTGAAGCGTGGGAGGATGAGGACTACAAAAAGCAGAGTCTTGACGCCGTTCGGCAGGCTTTCCCCGACGGAATGGAATACGGCGTGAAATATATAAACGGGCTTAAATTCATCACCGTTGACGACGGCTATTACTATATCCTGCCCGGACAGCTTGAAGCGTTCGGAAAAGAAATTTCAGACGGCAGACCCTTTGTGCTTGTTCTGCATAATCCGCTTTATTCCGAGGACCTGTACGCTCAGGTTATGAAGGGCAGACCGCTTACCGAACCGCCGTATCTGACGGGCTGTCCCGAGGAGCTTCTCAGTCAGCTCAGCGACCACCGCCGCAGACAGCAGCACGCCGACGGAACAACGCTTGAATTCCTGAAGCTATGCAACGAATGCACGAATCTCAGACTTGTGCTTGCAGGGCATCTGCATGAGACCTATGCTTCCGAGCTTGATTCCGGAGTGCCTCAGCTTGTGGCTGACGGAACCTTTGACAACATAATGTATAAAATTAACCTTATATAAGCTTTCCGCAAATACGAAAGGACGATTAATATGGCAGCAGTATCCGAAAAAAGACGCAAATCACGCGAACAGGCTTTTATCATTCTTTTTGAAAAGTCATTTAACGATGACATGACAGTCGAGGAGATTATTGATATAGCCGTTGAAGCCGAGGTAATAGAAAAGGACAGCTTTACAGAGAAGCTCGCAAAATCCGCTGTTGAAAACATCGGTGCCATTGACGCTCTTATCGAAAAGAATCTCAAGGGCTGGACAATGGCAAGAATTTCAAAGGTGAGCCTTGCGCTTCTGCGTATGGCAATCTGCGAAATGAAATTCTTTGAGGATATTCCGACAGGAGTTTCAATCAACGAGGCTGTTGAAATCTGCAAGATTTACGGCTCTGACGAGGACAAGTCCTTTGTTAACGGAATTCTCGGCTCTGTTTCAAGAAGTGAAGAGGCGTAAAAATGCCGTACTTTCTCGGAATTGATACAAGCAATTACACCACATCGTGCGCGATTTACAACAGCGATACGGGTGAGATTGTGCAGAAGAAAAAGCTGCTTCCCGTAAAGCAGGGCGAACTCGGACTGCGTCAGAGCGACGCTGTGTTTCACCATACGGTGCAGCTTCCCGAACTTATGACGGAGCTTTTCGACGACTTTGACGGCAGACTTTCCGCAGTCGGAGTCTCTGTTTCTCCCACCTGCGAAAAAGGCTCGTATATGCCTTGCTTTCTCGCAGGAATAAATGCAGCGTCTGCTGTCGCCTCGGCACAGAATATACCTCTTAAACGTTTTTCTCATCAGCAGGGTCATCTTATGGCGGCGCTGTATTCATCGGGAAAAACTGAGCTTTTAGGCAGCCCGTTTCTTGCCTTCCATGTTTCGGGCGGCACAACGCAGGCTCTTTATGTTGACGGCATGCTTGACGCGAAGCTCATCGCTCAGTCTCTTGACCTTAAGGCGGGACAGGCTGTTGACCGTGTGGGCGTTATGCTCGGCTTTCCGTTCCCCGCGGGCAGGTATGTTGACGAGCTTGCACGGAAGAGCGATAAAAAATACAGAATAAATATTAAGCTCAAGGACGGAAACTGCTGTCTTTCGGGTGTTGAAAACAAGTGCAGAAAGATGCTTGACGACGGCGAAAAGCCCGAGGATATCTGCCGCTTCTGCCTTGATTACATTATGACCGCCCTTTATCGGATGGCTCTGTGGGCAAAGGAAAAATACGGCGATTTACCGATAGTTTTTTCCGGCGGCGTAATGTCCAACAGCATAATAAAACAGGAATTTACAGAAAAACCGGGAGCGTATTTTGCCGAACCCGTTTTTTCGGCGGATAACGCCGCAGGCACGGCAATACTTGCGTCACTTTGATAAAATGAGAAATACAACCGTACTTACCGTATCACAACTGAATACCTACGTTAAGTCGATAATCGACGGTGATATGCTGCTTCACAATGTGTTTGTTGTCGGCGAAATCTCGAATTTCACCAACCACTACCGCACGGGTCATTATTACATGACGCTTAAGGACGAAAATGCGGCGATTAAGGCTGTAATGTTCCGCACGGCAAATCAGCGGCTTCGCTTCATGCCCGAAAGCGGAATGAGCGTTATTGTCCGCGGCAGGATTTCCGTTTTCGAACGTGACGGCGTTTATCAGCTTTATATCGAGGATATGCAGCCCGACGGACTCGGCGCACTGAATCTTGCATTTGAGCAGCTTAAAAACAGACTTGCCGCCGAGGGACTTTTTGATGAGCAGTACAAGAAACCGATTCCGCGCAGATGTTACCGGATAGGTGTTGTCACCTCTGCGACAGGCGCGGTTATACAGGATATCAGAAATGTTGTTTCACGCCGTTTCCCGCTGGCAGAGATTATTCTCTGTCCCGTCGAGGTGCAGGGCGCAAACGCCGCTCCTCAGATAGCGCAGGCGATTGACCGCTTCAATGCCGCCGATAACGCCGATGTGCTTATAGTCGGCAGGGGAGGCGGTTCCCTTGAGGACTTATGGGCCTTCAACGAGGAGCTTGTTGCGCGTGCCGTTTTCAGAAGCCGCATACCCGTTATTTCGGCAGTCGGACATGAAACGGATTTCACAATCTGCGATTTTGTCGCCGACCTGCGCGCCCCCACGCCGTCAGCGGCGGCGGAGCTTGCCGTGCCCGATATGAGAGAGGACAAGGCATTTATCGACACCGTGCCTTATCAGTGCGAGGCTTATCTGCTCGACAGAATCGAAAAAGAAAAAGCAAGGCTTGAAATAATCAGAGAAAGACTTAAATACAGAAGTCCTGCGGCGATAATTGACGAAAGACTTTCAACCGTGGACGCACTGCTTGCCTCGGCAGCAGTGAGCGTTGAAAGGAGAATCAGTGCCGAAGAGAGCCGCATTGCCTCCCTTGCAGGACGGCTTGACGCCCTGAGTCCGCTTAAGGTGCTGTCAAGAGGATATTCAATAGCTGAAACGGAAAAGGGAATAATCAGAAGCGCGTCGGAGCTTGGCACGGGGGATAAATTCATCCTGAAGCTGTCCGACGGAGAAAAAGAATGTGAGGTACTGTAAAATGGCGGCAAAAATGACATATGAGCAGGCTGTGAAAAGGCTTGAGGAAATTGTTGAAAAGCTGGACGACGGCAGTCTGCCGCTTGAGGATTCAATAAAGCTTTTTGAGGAAAGCACAAAGCTTGCGGCTTTCTGCAGCGATACGCTTGAAAAAGCAAAACTTAAGGTAACGGAGCTTGCGGAATGAAAAAATATATTGATATGATAAATTCAGCCCTGCAGAGCTATATGCCCGAAAGCGGCGATATAGTTTCTCAGGCTATGAGATACAGCATTGAAAACGGAGGCAAAAGGGTGCGCCCTGCGCTTATGCTCGGCTTCTGCGAGCTTTGCGGCGGCGATGTACGGAAAACTCTGCCCCTTGCCTGCGCTCTTGAAATGATTCACACATATTCGCTTATACACGACGACCTTCCCTGCATGGACGACGACGATTTCCGCAGGGGCAAGCCCTCATGTCATGTGCAGTTCGGCTATGAATACGCCCTGCTTGCAGGTGACGCTCTTCTGACGCTTGCTTTTGAAACGGCAGCAAAGGCGGAGCTTCCGCCCGAAATCACGGTTTCCGCGGTCAGAGAGCTTGCAAAAGCGGCTGGCTGGGCAGGCATGGTCGGCGGACAGGTTCTCGATCTGCAGAACGAGGGTAAAACCGTAACGGTTGACGAAATCGAAAAGACAGACGCTCTGAAAACAGGCGAGCTTATCCGCATCGCATGTGTACTCGGCTGCATGGCGGCGGGCAAGCCCGAAAAAATACCCTTTGCCGCCGAATATGCGCGTTGCATTGGCGTTGCGTTTCAGATTGTCGACGACATTCTTGATGTTACAAGCGATACTGAAACTCTCGGCAAGCCTGTCGGCAGCGACGATGAAAACGAAAAATGCACATACGTTTCTCTGCTCGGACTTGACCGTTCAAGAGAAATTGTTTCGGAGCTTACCGTTTCGGCAAAGAAGGCGCTCGACGGCTTTGACGGTGATACCGATCCGCTTAAGGCTTTTGCCGACAGCATGGAAAAACGTAAAAATTAAGGCTTCTGCATATTGCAGTTCAGATATAACGGAAGTGATTTTTTGGATATCGAAACCGAAATTCTTAAAAACATAAATTCACCCGATGACCTGAAAAAGCTCCCCGAGGAAAAGCTTGAACCGCTGGCGGAGGAAATAAGACGGGTGCTTATCGACACCGTTTCCCATACGGGCGGCCACCTTGCGTCAAACCTCGGCGCGGTTGAGCTGACCATTGCTCTTCACAGGGTTTTTGACTCTCCGAAGGATAAAATCGTCTGGGATGTCGGTCATCAGGCGTATACACATAAGCTTATAACGGGCAGACTTGATACCTTTGACACCCTGCGTCAGCAGGACGGCATATCGGGCTTCTGCCACCCGAATGAAAGCGAGCATGACACGTTTTACAGCGGACACAGCGGTACATCCGTTTCATCCGCATACGGTATTGCTCAGGCGAATAAAATAAAGAAAAACGGTAATTTTACAGTTGCGGTTATCGGCGACGGCTCCTTTACGGGCGGTATGGTTTATGAGGCTCTGAACAATTCGGGCAGAAGCAGCAGCAATCTTATTGTTGTACTCAACGACAACGCCATGTCAATTTCGCCCAATGTCGGCGCGCTTGCAAAGCATCTTGCCGTTCTGCGTTCAAAGCACCGCTATGTCAGCATGAAGGCGAGAATCGAAAGATTCCTTGATAAAATTCCGCTTATCGGTCATAAAATGGCGAGGCTTCTTTTCAAAATCAAAACAACCGTCAAGAACTTCCTTTACGGCAGTACGATTTTTGAAAAAATGGGATTCCGCTACATGGGTCCCGTTGACGGACACAATATCGAGCTTTTGACGGAAGCTCTTACGGCGGCAAAGGTTCATCGCGGCCCCGTCCTGCTTCATGTCAACACCGTCAAGGGCAAGGGCTATGACTACGCCGAAAAGGACCCGAGCCATTTCCACGGTATTTCAAATTTCGATATAGACACGGGCGAATGGAATCACGGCGGCGATACATACTGCAACGAATTCGGCAGACTCATGTGCAAAATGGCGGAAAAGGATAAGCGCATTTCCCTTATCACCGCGGCAATGAGTCTCGGCACGGGACTTACGGAATTCAGCGAAAAGTACAGGGAACGCTTTTTCGATGTCGGCATTGCCGAGGAGCATGCCGTAACCTTTGCATCTGGACTTTCCAAGGGCGGAATGCTTCCCGTGTTCGCGGTTTACTCAACATTCCTTCAGCGCTGCTATGATCAGATAATCCACGACGGCGCGCTTCAGGACCAGAAGCTTGTTCTTGCCGTTGACCGTGCGGGCTTTGTCGGCGATGACGGCGAAACCCATAACGGACTTTACGATGTGGCGTTTTTAAGCAGTATTCCCAAAGTAACAATATATTCACCCTGCACCTATGACGAGATGAAAATCGACTTCGGAAACGCTTTCTACCGCGACAGCGATGTTGTTGCAGTGCGTTATCCGAGAGGCGGCGAGCCTGAGCTGCCCGACGATTTTGAGCCGTCCTTCGGAACTTATGACCTTTACGGATATCTTTCCGCGAAGACGGTTATCGTTACCTACGGCCGTCTGTTCAGCGAGGCGGCAAAAGCTGCAAAGTCTCTTATGGAAAGCGGCGTGAAAATCAAGGTTCTCAAGCTTAACAGAATCAAGCCCATAGATGAAGAAGCGATAAAATCTGTGCTTGATGCGGAAAAGATTTTCTTCTTTGAAGAGGGCGTCAGAAGCGGCGGAGTCGGCGAGAAATTTGCCGCAACGCTTCTGCAGAACGGATATAAGGGAAGCTATGACCTCACCGCAGTTGAGGACTGCTTTGTCAAGCAGGCAAAGGTTCCCGAGCTTATCAGAATGCACGGAATGGACAGCGAAAGCATGACGGAAAAAATCATGCAGGCGCAAGAGGTATGAGCATGGCGGAGAAAATCAGACTTGATATTGAAATCGTAAACCGCGGACTTGTTCCTTCGCGTGAAAAAGCCAAGGCTCTTATTATGGCGGGACAGGTGTATCTGAACGGTCAGAAGGAGCTTAAGGCGGGAGCGACGGTTAAGCCCGAGGATGAAATCGAGGTAAGGGGCAGTCAGAATCCCTTTGTCAGCCGCGGCGGCTTGAAGCTTCAGAAGGCGGCGGAAAAATTCGGCATCAGCCTCGAAAACTGCACCTGCATGGATATCGGCGCTTCAACGGGCGGCTTTACCGACTGTATGCTCAGCCACGGTGCGGCAAAGGTTTACGCCATAGATGTCGGCTACGGTCAGCTTGCATGGAAGCTGAGAACCGATGAACGCGTTGTAAATATGGAACGCACCAATTTCCGCTATGTCACCCATGAGCAGATTCCCGAAAATATCGACTTCGCAAGCGTCGATGTTTCGTTTATCTCACTGAAAATCATTCTTCCCGTTTTAAGGGAGCTTCTTAAGGACGGCGGCGAGGCTGTCTGTCTTATCAAGCCTCAGTTTGAAGCGGGCAGAGAAAAAATCGGAAAAAAGGGAGTTGTACGCGACCCCGCCGTTCATGCGGAGGTTGTCGAAAACATCTGCTCCTTTGCGCTTGAAAGCGGATTTTCACTTAAAAATCTTGACTTCTCTCCCATAAAAGGGCCCGAAGGAAATATTGAATATCTTATGCATATTATGAAGACGGACGAGCCGCAGAGGCTTTGTGAAACCGAGCCTGCGGAGCTTGTGAAAATTTCGCATGAAACACTTGATAAATAAGCAGCCTGTCGGTCTGTGCATACGGCCTGACCGGAAGCTGACAAGAGGGTAAATAAATGAAAATTGCTTTAATCCCCAACCTTACAAGAAAAAACGCGCTCAGCGTGTCGCTTGCCGTCTGTGAACAGCTCGACCGCCTCGGCGCAGAATACTGTATAGAAGCTGAATTTAAAAATCAGTTCGCGGCAACAAGGGCCGGATTTGCGGATAAGGAAAAAATGATTGCCGGATGCGATGTGATTATCGCCGTGGGCGGTGACGGAACAATTATCCGCGCCGCAAAGTACGGCAAGCCCATCCTCGGCATCAACGCAGGCCGGATCGCATTCATGGCGGGTCTTGAACCGACAGAGCTTGACATGCTCAGCAGTCTTATTGACGGCAGCTATGAGCGTGACCGCCGGATGATGCTCAAGGTTCAGATATGCAGCGCCGACGGCAGCATTTCCGAAACCCGTTACTGCATCAACGACGCTGTTGTCGCCCGCGGAGGACAGATTAAAATGGAGGATATCTCCGTTGAGCATAACGGCAGACTGCTGAACACCTTTACGGCGGACGGAATTATCGTTTCCACGCCCACAGGCTCAACCGCGTACAGCCTTTCGGCAGGCGGCCCCGTTGTTGACCCTCAGATTGAAAGCATAATGCTTACGCCTGTCTGTACGCATTCTCTTTTCTCCCGTGCGCTTATATTCAAGCCCGATTCCGAATTCAAAATCTACAGCACCTACGGCGACGAAATCGGACTTTCCTGCGACGGCGAGGACACAATTACCGTAAAAGGAGACTCTTTCGTAAAGGTGACAAAGGCACAGATGTGCGGAGAGTTTATAAGAATAAAAAACGAGACATTTCTGGATATACTCAACAGCAAACTCGAACAAAGACGTTTATAACGGTAACCGCTGATTAAACCAAAAACGCAAAAATCAGCGGACTGTTGTCCGCCATTTTGGACAAAAAATTTTGAAACATCTGACGAAAAATATTCTCACTGATTTTCACATCTTTGATTTAATCAGTGGTTACTGGGAGTGTAAATATGAAAAAGAAAAGACACAGCATGATACTCAAATTAATTGCCCTGTACGATATCGCTACTCAGGAGGAGCTGCTTGAAAAGCTCAGAGAAAACGGCTTTGACGCTACTCAGGCAACCGTTTCCCGCGATATCAAGGAGCTGCGCCTTGTAAAGCAGATGAACAAGAACGGCGGCTACAGCTATGTTGAGGGCAAGAGCGAAACAGAGGAATACCTTTCAAAGTTCAATGTTATCTTTTCACATTCGGTTATTTCTTCGGATTACGCAGGTAATATAACCGTAATCAAGTGCCACACAGGTATGGCACAGGCTGCATGCGCTACTTTTGAGAACATGCAGTGGGAGGGACTTGTAGGTACAATCGCAGGCGACGACACCATCTTTGCCCTTTGCCGTACCGAGGCTCTTGCGAAAGAACTCAAAGAGTCCATAGACAGAATGTTAAAGTAAGTTATATATCAGCGGATGTGATTTTATGCTCACAAGCTTAAAAATTGAAAATGTTGCAATAATCGAAAGCGCCGCTATTGAATTCGGCTGCGGACTTAATGTTCTGACAGGTGAAACAGGTGCAGGCAAGTCAATCGTGATTGACTCAATCAACGCCGTTCTCGGCGAGCGTACCTCCCGTGAGCTTATCAGAACGGGTGCGGACAGCGCAAGGGTTTATGCCGTGTTTGAGGATATCGGCGAAGAGGTTAAATCCGCACTTGACGAAAACGGCATCGAATGCGATGACGGAGTGCTGATAATCAACCGCACGCTTACCCGCGACGGCAGGAATGTCTGCCGTGTTAACGGCTTTCCCGTTACGGTTTCAATGCTTAAGAGTCTCGGAAGAATGCTCATTGATATTCACGGTCAGCACGATAATCAGGCTCTGCTGTCACCCGAAAAGCACTGCGGCTTTATCGACAGCTATGCGGGAACGCAGGGGCTTATTGAACGGTATGCCGGGGCTTATTCTGAGCTTTGCTCAGTCAGGAGCGCGCTGCGTTCGGTAAATACCAACGAGCAGGAGAAGGCTCAGCGCATAGATTTGCTTACATATCAGATTGACGAGCTTGAGAATGCCGATATCACAGTCGGAGAGTGGGACGAACTCAATGGCAGAAAAACACTTTACAATAATTCTCAGCGGGTAATTGAAAATCTTAACGCCGCTTACGATATGCTCAGATGCGACAACGGCGGAATAGACTGCGTTGCTTCGGCTGCTTCCGAGCTTGAAAGAGCAGGGGCGTACATGGGAGAGATAAATGAGACTGCTCAGAAGGTTGCAGATATCCGCTATGAGCTTGAGGATGCCGCAGAGATAATCCGCGACAGCCTTGCTCAGCTTGATTTTGACGAAAACGAGCTTAATGAAATCGAAGAGCGCCTTGACCTGCTTTACCGTCTTTCGAGAAAGTACGGTCAGACCGAGGAGGAAATGCTCGCTTATCTGCAGAAGGCGAAGGACGAGCTTGAAAGCATAAGCTTTTCAGAGGAGAAGCAGAAGAAGCTTCTTGAGGAAGAAAAACGTGCTTTTGAAAAGGCGGAAGCTCTTGCGGACGAGCTGACGGCCGCAAGACTTGAAGCGGGTAAAAATCTGAGCGGGGCAATATGCGCCGAGCTTGAATTTCTTGATATGCCCAATGTGCAGTTCGCCGTCAGCAGAAATGAAACTCCTCTTTCCGAAAACGGAAAGGACGAAATAGAATTCCTTATTTCAGCCAACGCGGGCGAGGAACCCAGGCCGCTTGCGAGAATCGCTTCGGGCGGCGAGCTTTCGAGAATTATGCTTGCAATAAAAAATGTGCTTGCCGACAGCGACGGCGTCGGAACGATGATATTTGACGAAATCGACACGGGCGTCAGCGGCAGAGCGGCGCAGAAAATCGCAATGAAGCTGCGTCAGGCGTCAAAGGGCAGACAGGTCCTGTGCGTAACTCACCTTGCCCAGATTGCGGCGCAGGGCGATGTGCATCTTTATATCAGCAAATCCGTGCGTGACGGAAAGACCTATACTGAAATCAGACCGCTTCTTTCGGAAGACAGAACAGACGAAATTGCAAGAATCATGGGCGGTATCGAGATTACCGAGCTTCAGCGGCAGAGTGCGAAAGAAATGCTTGCAGCCGCAGGAAACGGTTGATTTTTCTATTGTAATAATGCAAACAGTGTGATACAATTATCTGTGCGGCAAATATTTTATATGGAGAAAAGCGATGAATAAAAGATTAACAGCTGTATTAGGTATACTTATTGCTGTTCTTGCAGCAGGTTTTACGGGATGCGGCGAAAAAATTGCAATTGAAGGCGACATGTCAACAACAGATGACGGAAAAATAAAGCTTGACGGGTATTATGAAGAACTTCCCGCAGGCTCCCAGATTGTTGTTGATTCCAACGGTCAGTCCTACCTTGTTGACGGTGAGGGCAATTCCATGGTTTACGATGCGCTTTCACCCTATGTTATTCCCGATTCGGGCGTACCCGTAGTCCCGAATTCCACGGTGACAATTCCTTCAACCAAAAAGACAACAACCACCACCACTACAACAACGACTACCACATCTCAGAAGGACGGCGTTATTGCCGCGCTGACTCCGCTCAGAAAGAAAAGCGGAAGCAATGAAGATGCAGGTAAGGCGCTTAACGGAGAAAATATAAAATCACTCAGCGTACAGTTCGGCAAAGATGAGGATGCATCAAAGCCGTACATTCTGGAACTCCATAAGGGTACTTACGGTTCAACAACCGTAGGCGGTGAAATAGCTCTGTATAAATCGGGTGTGCTTTTAAACAGTGACAGCACTGACGGAATGCTTTGCGCGGCAACAGTTTTCAATAAAAACGGAACTGAAATAACTAAACTCGGAAGCACGGATTCGGCAGGCGGCTCATACTGGAATTACAGCTTTGTAAACGGTAAGCAGAGCGATATGGTTATGAAGGTAACAACAAAGCTTGATACTGACCGCATGAATGATTTCTGTGATGCGCTTGAGGCAAGCGGATTTACAGAGGGTGAGGCTTCAAGCTTCAGAAACAGCGGTCATTATGCATCTACAGCAATTTTAGATGAAAATAAAAAACCGACAGGCGTGTACAGCGTAACCTTCGTCTGGTGACGGAAAATGTAAATTTTTTACAGGAAATAAACTGTTGACAAAAAACGGATTTTAGTATAGAATAAATGCGTATATTCATAAAACAGAAAGGAATAAGATTATGAAAAAAGTAATTGCACTTGCACTTGCAGGCATTCTTGCTGCAACAGCTGCGTATACAGCACTTGCAGTTGACGAGGAACCCGAGGATGTTTCCGCTCCCGTTATCACCGCTGATGAAATTATGGGTGATGTTCAGGATGTTCTTGACGCTCTTGAAAACGACGAGCAGGCTCAGGCTATCGCTGATGATTTTGTTGACGCAGTTAAGAAAGGCGCGGCAAATGAGGACATCAACGCTCTTCTTCTTGAACTTGCTTCCTATATCAACAGCAAGGGCTACGATGTAAACGACCTTAAGAACAAGGAAAAGGCAAAGGCATTTGTCGGCGATTTCCTTGAGGATTGCGGCGTTGACTCTGAGATGCTCGGTCAGGCATTTGATGCGGCCGGCGAGGTTTTTGACAACGTATTCGGCGGAACAGCTGATAACGGTACGGCAGCAGACGGCACAGGCTCATCAACAGATGATTACTACTACGACGGCGGGTATGTTGATTACGGCGTTGATTCAACAACAATACCCGACACAGGCTATATCGGTTAAAGCTTAACAAATCAGGGCGACGGTTAATCCGCCGCCTTTTTGTTACAGTAAGCTGTGCGGAAAAATTTAATTTATATTGCTTGATTGCTGTTTTGATTTTAAAACAGCAATTTTTGTCTTTTTCTTTCTCAAATTTTACTCGGAATAAATATGACGGAGGCTGACAATACTGATTTCAGGCTTTGTTTTGCGTTGTTATGCCCTTGCTTTCTGCCGGAAATGAATATGACCACAAGACCTGAAAATTTGCATAATTATTAATCAATATATTGTATTTTACTATGTTATTTGACAATTTTTGTACAATATGCTGAATTTTTTCTTAAGTGATAAAAAATCGGCATCCGAAAACACAATATACAGTATGTGATATACCAAAGTGTTACTATATAATGTGTTCGCATAATAACGATACACGCTGATGCGGAAAAATAAAAAATCTTGCACTTTCACATGATTAATGATATAATCACAAAGGTGTAATTTTGCATTTTAATGGAAAAGTGCCTTAAACAGATTTTTTTCTTCTATTTACATATATAAACAAAATTAAGGAGTGGTTCGGTGGATAGAATATTCATTAACGGCGGCAAGCCTCTCCACGGTGAAGTTACCGTAAGCGGCGCAAAAAATGCCGTTGTTGCAATTCTTCCGGCTATTATCCTTGCGCAGGATGTGTGCAGGGTTGAAAATATACCGAATATAAGCGACGTCACAATGATGATAAGAATTCTTCATCAGCTGGGCGCAAAGATAGAAAAAATTGACGATACAACCTATGAAATAGATTCCTCAACAATCAATTCCTATGTTGTAACTCATGATATGACCAAGCATCTCAGAGCTTCTTATTATCTTATAGGCGCACTTCTTGCACGCTTCGGCAGGGCGAAGGTTGCAATGCCCGGCGGCTGCAATTTCGGCGTGCGTCCCATCGACCAGCATATCAAGGGCTTTGAAATTCTCGGTTCCTCCGTGGCGTTTAAAGAGAATGCCATGATTGATGTTGAGGCTCCCGACCTTACAGGCGGTCTTGTATATTTTGATGTCGTTTCCGTAGGCGCCACAATCAACCTCATGCTTGCGGCAGTCAAGGCAAAGGGCCTTACGATAATCGAGAACGCCGCAAAGGAACCGCATATTGTTGACCTTGCAAACTTCCTTAACTCAATGGGTGCGGATGTCAGGGGCGCGGGTACGGATGTTATCAAAATCCGCGGTGTCGAGCATATGCACGGCTGCACATATTCAATCATTCCCGACCAGATTGAGGCAGGTACATTCATGGTTGCCGCAGTTGCGACAAAGGGCGATGTTCTTATAAAGAATGTTATTCCGAAGCATCTCGAATCAATCACGGCAAAGCTCGTTCAGTGCGGCGCTTCGATTGAAGAGCTTGACGATGCAGTGCATGTTGTTGCCAACGGCAGACCCGGAAAGTGCAATGTTAAAACTATGCCTCATCCGGGATTCCCGACGGATATGCAGCCTCAGATGGCAACGCTTCTCGCGATTGCCGACGGAACAAGCATTGTTTCCGAGGGCGTATGGGACAGCCGTTTCCAGTATGTTGAACAGCTTACACGCATGGGCGCGGTTATTTCCGTAAACGGCAAGGCGGCAACAATTGAGGGCGTTGAGACGCTCAACGGTTCTCCCGTCAAGGCTGATGACCTCCGCGCAGGTGCGGCGATGCTGATTGCGGGTCTTGTTGCGACAGGTACAACATCTATTGAAAATATTATTTACATTGACCGCGGATATGATAATGTTGTCGGAAAGTTCCAGAAGCTCGGCGCAGATATCTGGCGCGTAAATGATGACGGTGAGCCCAGACTTCTTTCCGAAACAGAAGCAGGCTGATATACTATTATATATAATTAACTGAGGTACAGAATGGCACGTTTTTGTTCCCTATTTTCTTCAAGCAGCGGAAACTGCACATACATCGGCTCGTCTGAGGGCGGAGTGCTTGTGGATGCGGGGGTAAATGCCAAACAGATCACATTAAAGCTTGATTGCATTGGTGTCAGCCCCGCTGACATCGGTGCAATTTTTATTACTCATGAGCATTCCGACCATATCGGAGGCCTGAGAGTTTTTGCATCAAAACATGATATTCCGGTTTACACCACGGCAGGCACGCTTGCCGCTCTTGAAAAGAACGGAACCGCAAACGGAAAGTTCAGAATTTCCGAAATGCCCGAAGAGGGAATTGAGTGCGCAGGGCAGTTTATCAAGTCGTTTGCCACATCACATGACTCGGCGCAGAGCTGCGGATTTGTTGTGACAACCTCCGACGACAGAAAAATTGCCGTTGCCACGGATACAGGCATTATTACCGACACAATCAGAACGGCGGTTGACGGCTGTGACCTGATACTTGCCGAGTCGAATCACGATATCGGAATGCTGAGAAACGGCAGCTATCCTTATATGCTCAAACGCAGAATCCTGTCCGATGTCGGGCATCTTTCCAATCTTGCATGCAGTCAGTTCGTGACTGACCTTGTGAAGAACGGAACAACGCGCCTTGTTCTCGGTCATCTCAGCAGAGAAAACAATATTCCCGACCTTGCGTTCCAGACCTCAAAGGCCGCTCTTGACTGCGCGGGCGCAGTGCAGTTTAAGGATTACATAATGAAGGTTGCGGGCGGACCCGAAACGGAAATGGTGGTGCTGTAATGCTTGGCGTAACAATCATCTGCGAGGGAAAGCTTAAGGAGAAATATCTGCGCGATGCCTGCGACGAATACAGCAAAAGGCTGAGCGCGTACTGCAAGCTCAGCATCGTTGAACTTACGCCTCACCGTATTCCCGACAATCCGTCGGAGAACGAAATCATCAATGCGCTGAATGCCGAGGGGACGGAGATACTTTCAAAGATTCCGAACGGCTCAAGGGTTTATGCCATGTGCATTGAGGGAAAGCAGATGCCTTCTGAAAAGCTTGCGCAGAAGCTTTCGGAATGCAGTGTGCAGGGCTTCAGCAACGCCGTGTTTATTATCGGCGGCTCGCACGGACTGAGCGACGATGTGAAAAAACGTGCCGACTTCAGACTTTCAATGTCGGAGATGACATTTCCGCATCAGCTTGCGAGAGTCATGCTTCTTGAACAGATTTACCGCGCTTTTCAGATTTCAACGGGCGGAAAATACCATAAATAGTATACATTAATATATAAGGACACTGAATGGAGTTTGTTCTCCTTTCGGTGTCCTTTTTTGCGTTTCGGCGACTGTTAATCTGCACAAAAACATATGGAAATATTCGACATAATTTCCATTTATTTTTCATAAGAAAATTAAAATAACGCTTGACATTTTATGGGCGTACAGGTATAATTGTGGTAACTAATAGAGACTTGTGGGAGACTTTTCCAGGAAAGGGGAGAAATTCAGTGATTAGCACCATGCAATTCAGCGGAAGTGACTGCACAAGAACGCTTGACGCTAAGAACCGAATAGTTATGCCCCCTGCGTTTAAGGAAGGTCTTAAGGAAGACACGTTTTATGTTATCTGTTTTCCGAACGACAATTATCTGAGAGTTTACAATGAGGAAGATTTGAACAGTATCTTCAACGAGAAGCTCTTCGCCAGCGGCGGCGGAAAGGAAAACCTTCGCCGTCAGCGCTATGTGTTCAGCCGCATGATTAAATGCGAGCTTGACAATCAGAACAGATTTACGATTTCACAGAAGCTTATCGACCTTGCGGGTATTGACAAAGAGGTAAGAATGATAGGCGCGGGTACAAGAATCGAACTCTGGAATCCCGAACTGCTTGAGGAAGATTTCAGCGGTATCACGGATAACGATTTCGATGATTTCGATTCCGACTATTAATGGACGGCTTCAATCATATTCCCGTACTGTTCAACGAAACCATTGATGCGCTGAATATCAGACCCGACGGAATCTATGTTGACTGCACTGCGGGCGGCGGAGGACACTCTGCGGCGGTGCTTGAAAGACTGACGACGGGAAAGCTGATTGCCATAGACCAGGATCCCGACGCTATAGAAACTCTCGAAAAGCGTTTTGCGGGAAACGGTAAGGTCATAATCGTTCACGATAATTTCGTGAATATAGAAACAGTTTTATCAAACCTCGGAATTATCGGTGTCGACGGTGTGATGGCGGACCTGGGCGTTAGTTCCCATCAGCTCGACACCGATGAACGAGGCTTTTCATTCCACAAGGACGCTCCGCTTGACATGAGAATGAGTCAGAGCGGAATGAGCGCAAAGGACCTTGTAAACAATGCCTCTCAGCAGGATTTGCAGAGAATCATATATACCTACGGCGAGGAAAAATTTGCATCTTCAATAGCGCGCAATATAGTAAAGGCAAGAGAAGAAAAGCCGATAGAAACCACGTTTCAGTTAGTGGAAATCATAAAAGCCTCAATGCCCATGAAGGCGAAACGCGACGGACATCCCGCACGCAAAACCTTTCAGGCGCTGAGAATCGAGGTAAACGGGGAGCTTGATAAGCTCGACAAGGCTCTCGACAGTATGTTTGATGTGCTTAATCCGAACGGAAGACTTGCGATAATAACCTTCCATTCGCTTGAGGACAGACTTGTAAAAAAGCGCTTTGCTTCCTTCTGCGAGGGTTGCACATGCCCTCCCGAATTTCCCGTCTGCGTCTGCGGAAAAACTCCGCGCGGCAGACTTCCGTTCAAATCCGTTTCACCCGGCGCCACGGAGGTTGAAGGCAATTTCAGAGCGCACAGCGCAAGACTTCGCGCAATAGAGAAAATATGAAAATAAATGATGTAAAATAAAGAAAGGAGCTGACGGTCATGGCTAATCAGTCATTAGCACTTGATCTTGATTTATTTGATGTTTCAAAAAACGGATACGCACCGGCGCTGAAACCGGAAAGAAAAACACAGCAGCCCAAGCTCCTTAAGGAAAAGCCCATCAGCAGAAAAACAGCCTCTGCACAGGCAAAGGTAAGCCGTGCGGCAGCGGCAAAGGCATGTGCGGTTGCTTTTATGCTTCTCATGGTTATCGGCTCGCTGATTTACTGCAGAGTAATTCTTACGGACCTGCAGGTTGACCTGAATAATGCGAAAAGTGAGCTTTCGGCTTCGGAAAGCGAATATACATCCCTTAAGATGAAATACAACAGCATACTCGCTCCCGACAAGGTGGAGGAATATGCGCGAAACGAACTGGGTATGGTTAAGAGAGAGAATTATCAGATAAGATATTTTGATATCTCCGGAAAAGACGGCGCACAGCTTACCCGGTAAGGTAAAACTGCTATGAATAAAATTGTGATACAGACCATAGAATGAAAGAAAAGGGCGGATTGTTATCCGCCCTTAGAGTGCTTTTATAGGGGTATGAATTACTGACCGTTTATGCCCCGGAAGGAGAATTATTTTCATGAATATAAATCTGAAACAGCTCACAAAACCGCGAAGAATACTGAAAAAGGGTATTCAGCAGCGCATGATGGGCGTACTCATTTTTCTGCTTGCGGCCGGCTTCGGACTTTCTCTTGTCGGACTCGGCAGGGCTCAGATAACCAACTCCGATTTCTTTCGCATGATGGCGCAGAGTCAGCAGCTCAGCGACACCGCGATTCCTGCTGAAAGAGGAATAATCTATGACCGCAATATGACTGTTCTCGCTCAGAGCGCAACGGTGTGGAATGTTAATTTCAACCCTGAACTTTTTGCAAAATATCCCGAGGCGGCGAGAAACGATATTTTTGCGAATCTTGAAAAAATTCTCGGGCTTACCCGTGAGGAGCTTAACGAAAAGGCGGCGTATACGCAGTACAACAGCATTACGCTGAAAAAGAAAATCGAAAAGGCCGACCGCGACAAGATGCTTGAATTCCTCAAGGGAAGCTATACGGAAACAGTTAAGAATCCCGAAACGGGCGACACAAAGAAAAAGGAATACAGCTATGCAAGCGTTTTTTCGCTTGAAGAGGATGTAAAGCGTTACTATCCGTATTCGTCTCTCGGTGCGCAGGTTATCGGCTGTATCGGAAGTGACAATAACGGTCTTGCGGGACTTGAGTCAAAATACGATTCAACTCTTACGGGCATTGACGGCAGAGTGATTTCCGCCCGTGCCAACAATTCATCAATTAAAAATATTGAATATCAGTCCACCTACAATGCGGTTCAGGGAACAAGTCTTGTTCTTACAATAGACAGCACGATTCAGCGTTATCTTGACGACGCCCTGCTCGAATGCTATAAGACAAGTCAGTGCGATACCTGCTACGGTATCGTTATGGATGTCAAAACGGGCGCGATTCTTGCAATGTCAACCCAGTCGGGATACGACCCGAATAATCCGTACAGCCTTTACGACGAGAAGGCCGTGACAGCGGTTGACGCAATCAAGGATGAAACCGAAAAGAAAAACGCCAGAAGCACGGCGGTATATCAGCAGTGGCGCAACCGTGCGGTCAGCGATACCTATGAGCCGGGTTCGGTTTACAAGGTTAACACAATGGCGGCGGGACTTGAGGAAAACGTTGTTGACTATAACGAAACGTTTACATGTACGGGAAGCATCCGTGTTCTTGACAGAAGCTACTGGTGCCACAACCATTCGGGTCACGGCACGGAGGACCTTACTCACGGACTTATGAATTCCTGCAACCCGTACTTTATTACAATAGGACAGCGACTCGGCGTTGATACTTTTTACAAGTATTTCGAGGCTTTCGGCTTTACACAGAAAACGGGAATTGACCTTTCGGGTGAGGCAACTCCGACGGCAGGCGTTACATATTTCAAAAAGGACGACATGACAAAGGTTAACCTTGCCAGCTGCTCGTTCGGTCAGTCCTTCCAGGTCAGCGCCGTTCAGATGCTTACGGCAATCAATGCCGTTGCCAACGGCGGCAAGCTTATGAAGCCCTATGTTGTTGGCAAAACGCTTGATTACGACGGAAATGTCATCGGAACAACAACACCCGTTGTAAAGCGTCAGGTTATTTCCGAATCCACAGCTAAGAAAATTCTTGCATCAATGGAGCAGGTTTCCGCGGGCGGAACGGCAAAGAACTCATATGTAGCAGGCTACCGTGTTGCGGGCAAGACGGGTACATCCGATAAGCTGACAGGCGAAAAGGGCGATTATATCGCTTCGTTTGCAGGCTGCGCTCCCGCAAACAATCCCGAAATTTCAATTATTATTGTTGTTGATAAGCCTCAGGGCGTAACGGGCGGCGGCGCGGTTGCGGCTCCCGTAGCGGCGGAGGTCATTGAGGAAACGCTTACTTATCTGAATGTTGAGCGTCAGTACAACGATTCCGAGAAGGATAAGCTTGATGTTCAGGTTCCCGACCTGACGGCGAAGAGCATTTCCTCGGCAAGAGAGACTCTTTACGACAGCGACCTCAATGTTATGGTCATCGGCGAGGGCGACAAGGTTGTTTCACAGATGCCTGTATTCGGACAGTATATTCCGCAGGGAGGCGTCGTTGTTCTGTATGCGGATGACGACAAACGGCGTGAATTTGCGGTCGTACCCGATTTCACGGGCATGACGGTATCCGAGGTTAACAGCGAGGCGGTTGATGCAGGTATAAATGTTAAAATATCCGGCAACGCGCTTGCGGCAACAGGTCTTACGGCGTACAGACAGAGCGTTGAAGCGGACAGGGAGGTTGAATGCGGTTCGACCGTAACCGTTTACTTCAGAACAACGACAGGCGTTACCGACCATTAATTTAAGTACGGCATTTCATAAGGACGTTTAAACAGAAAATTTCGGAGGCGTTTTACAATGAGGCTGAGTGCTTTGTTGCAGGATGTTGAAGCAAAAGAGGTTTATGCGTCAGACTGTGAAATAACAAATATAACGGACAGCACGGAGAAAATTAAACGCGGAGGAGTTTTTGTCTGCGTTAAGGGCGAAAGCTCCGACGGACATGATTTTGCCGAAAAAGCGCTTGAAAAGGGCGCGGCGGTCATTGTCTGTGAGCGTGATATCGGTGTTCAGAACAGCGTTATCGTACCGGACAGCCGCAAGGCTTATGCGCTTATGTGTGCCGCATTTTACGGAAACAGCCACAGAAAGCTCAGAATGATAGGCATAACAGGGACAAACGGAAAAACCACAACATCGTATATTCTCAGAGAAATTCTCGAAGCCTCGGGATATAAAACGGGGCTGATGGGAACCGTAAGCGTCATAATCGGCAGTGAAAAGTATCCTGCCGAGCTGACAACTCCCGACCCTGCCGACCTGCACAGGTATCTGATGATGATGTGCATTGCGGGGTGCGATACCTGCGTTATGGAGGTTTCCTCGCAGGCTCTTGTTCAGCAGAGGGTTTACGGAATAGAATTTGACTGCGCGATTTTCACGAATCTTTCTCCCGAGCATCTCGATTATCACGGGACAATGGAAAACTACGCTGCCGCAAAGGCTCTGCTTTTCAGAAGCTCCCGATGCGCCGTAATAAACGCCGATGACAGCTTTTCCGGACTGATGAAGGAATCGTGCGGCGGAAAGGTTTTCACATACGGCATCGGCGGCAAAGCGGATATTACCGCAGACAGAATTCAGCTCAGCCGTGACGGCGTTACATACTGCATTCATACCGGACGCGGAGAATATCCCGTTATTCTCGGCATGACAGGCAGATTTTCGGTTTATAATTCGGCGGCGGCACTTTCGGCGGCATATCTTTTCGGTGCCGACATGAACAGGGCTGTGCGGTGCGTTTCAAAAATCGACGGAATCCCCGGCAGAATGGAAAAGCTTCCGAACAGTCTCGGAATAAATGTCATAATTGATTTTGCTCATACTCCCGAATCGCTTGAAAATGTGCTGAAAACCATCCGTGAGCTTTACGGAGGACGGATACTGACGGTCTTCGGCTGCGGGGGAGACAGGGATAAATCAAAAAGACGGCTCATGGGCGAAACGGCGTGCAGATATTCCGACAAGGTTTTCGTAACCTCGGACAATCCGCGCACGGAAAATCCCGAAGCGATAATAAACGATATAACAGAAGGACTCGAATATAATAATTTCTACAGAATAACGGACAGAACGCTTGCCCTGAAATCTGCCGTTTCTTCCGCAAGGGCAGGGGATACCGTGCTTGCGGCAGGGAAGGGACATGAAAAATATCAGATTCTCGGCATGCAGAAAATATATTACAACGAAAGAGAAATAATAAAAAAACTACTGGAAGACAAGGCGAGGTTTTAAAAATGAAACAGTTGAAAATCAGTGAGATAGCAAAGGCGGTCGGAGGCACATGCAGCGGCGAAGCAGTTGTAAACGGAATCTGCATTGACAGCAGACTTGCTCAGAAGGGACTGCTTTACATTGCAATCAAGGGCGAGAACTTTGACGGCCATGATTTTACGGGAAGCGCTCTTGCAAACGGGGCAGAGGCGGCAATAATCAGTCATGATGTCGACTGCGACGGAATTTTTATCAGAGTAGAAGATACCCGAAAGGCTCTCATCGCTCTTGCGCACTGGTTCAGATGTACCTTTGACATTCCCGTTGTCGGACTTACGGGCAGCGTCGGAAAGACAACGACAAAGGAAATGACATGGGCTGTTCTTTCCGAAAAATACAACACAATCAAAACTGAGGGCAACCTCAATAACGATATAGGTCTGCCGAGAACGCTTCTGAGACTTGAGGCCGATACCGAGGCGGCTGTTATCGAAATGGGTATGAGCAACGCGGGCGAAATCTCAGTGCTTTCACAGACAACCGAGCCTACCGCCGCGATTATCAGCAATATCGGCGTTTCACATATGGAGAGCCTCGGTTCAAGAGAGAATATTCTCAAGGCGAAGCTTGAAATCCTTGACGGTCTGCGCGACGGCTGCCCGTTAATGCTCAACGGCGACGATCCGTACCTTGTCAGCGTGATGATTGAGGACAGACCCGTATACTATTACGGAATTGATGACCCCATCTGCAATTACAGAGCGACTGACATTGAACAGCAGGAGGACAGAACATCGTTTACCGTTGTTTTCGACGGGGGAAAAACTCAGAAAATCGTGATACCCACAATCGGTATTCATAACGTATACAATGCGCTTGCCGCTTTTGCAACGGGTATGCAGCTTGGCGTCACTCCCGAACAGGCGGCAGATGGACTTCTGAAATATGTTCCGTCGGGAATGCGTCAGAGAGTGAAGATTGTCGGCGGCATCAAGTTTATCGAGGACTGCTACAATGCAAGCCCCGACTCGCAGCGTGCGGCGCTCAAAATGCTTTCGGGCGTTAAGGCAAAGCGCAAAATCGCCGTTCTCGGCGATATGCTTGAGCTTGGCAGAATAAGCGTTGAGGCTCATACAAATGCCGGACTCCTTGCCGCGAAGAATAAAATCGATGTGCTTATGACCTACGGCGAAAACTCGCTTGCAACCGCAGAAAATGCAGTAAAATGCGGTGTTCCCGTCGTAAAGAGCTTCCTTGATAAAAAAGAGCTTGCAGACGCGCTTTTTGAAATGCTTGAGGAGGGCGATACCGTTCTTTTCAAGGCGAGCAGAGGAATGGCTCTTGAGGATGTAATAAATGACCTTTATGACAGAATAAAATAAAGAGGGGTAGTTAAAATGAAAAGCATTATTGCATTGATATTAGCCGCAGTCGGCGCATTCGGAATAACGGCACTTCTGGGCTTTATAATGATACCGTGGCTCAGAAAGCTTAAATTCGGACAGACAATTCTTGAAGAGGGTCCGAAGTGGCACATGAAAAAGCAGGGTACGCCGACAATGGGCGGCATTATGTTCATTATCGGCATCTTTGTTTCGGCGGCGTTAGTTCTTATAATCAATTATGCAACGGGCAACAGCCTTCAGCTGACCGGTGACATTTCAACAAAGCTCTGGGCAGGTCTTGTTATGGCGCTTGCCTTCGGTCTTGTCGGCTTTGCCGATGACTACATAAAGGTAGTAAAGAAACGCAACCTCGGTCTTTCAATTGCACAGAAATCTGTTGCGCAGCTCATTATCTGCGCGGGTTATCTCACAAGTCTTTTCCTTGCCATGGGAAAGGACCCCTATATGTTCATTCCCTTTGTCGGCAGAGTGGGACTCGGCTTCTGGTTCTGGATTCTCGGCGTATGCGTGCTTTACGGAGCAATCAACGCGGTTAATTTCACGGACGGCATCGACGGCCTTTGCTCAAGCGTAACGGCTACCGCGGCAATAAGCTTTATTGCCGTTGCGGTTATGCACAAATGCTTCGGCGTCGGCGTTATCGCGGCAGCTCTTCTCGGCGGCTGCATAGGCTTCTTTGTATGGAACAGATATCCCGCAAAGGTATTCATGGGCGACACAGGCTCAATGTTCCTCGGAGGTCTTGTTGTAGCAGTTGCTTACGCGCTTGACTGTCCGGTAATCCTTCTTCTTATCGGCTTCATCTATGTTGTTGAGGCTATGTCAGATGTTATCCAGATAGGTTATTTCAAGCTTACTCACGGCAAGCGCATATACAAAATGGCTCCCATTCATCATCACTTTGAGATGTGCGGCTGGAGCGAAAAGAAAATTGACGCAGTTTTCTGCGCTGTAAATCTTATTGCGGGAATAATCGGAGCCGCGCTTATGAAGCTCGGCGGCTTCATGGGTTAAAGAAAAATAAAATCCAAACAGGAGGCAAAAATGTCGACGGAAAAATCAGTTCGGAATCCGAATGAAAATATTCGTACACCGAAGATAAATAATCCAAACAATAAAATAAAAATATTCGGACTTAACCTGTTCGTAGACGGCGGATTTGACATTATTTTTATGATTCTCGTCTTTGCACTCCTGACAACGGGACTGATAATGCTTTTTTCCGCAAGCTATATTACGGCAAAATACTCAGAGGATACAAAGGGCAATCCGTTTTACTATATTATCAGACAGGGCATATTTGCCGTTGCCGGTGTAGCAATCATGTTCTTCATGTCAAAGGTCAATCCCGAATTGCTTAAAAGATTCGTATGGATTGCGGCGATAGTTTCGGTAATCCTGCTTATCGTGGTTCTTTTCTATCATACGCAGGTAAACGAAGCGAACACAATCAAACGCTGGATAAAATTCCCCGGCTTTACGGTTCAGCCATCCGATGTTGCCAAGCTCGGCATGATAATGACGCTTGCGTATACATTGGAAAAATACAAAAGAGACCTTGAAAAAAAGTGGTGGCTTCCGCTTGTATTTGTCGGCGGAGTAGGCGCTGTCTGCCTGCTTGTTTTCCTTGAAAGTCATCTTTCCGGTACAATCCTCATGTTCCTGATCGGTATCGGAATGCTTTTCCTCGGCGGAATTGACAGACGCTGGTTCATTCTCGGCGGTATTGTTGCACTGTTCGCGCTTGTACTGTTCTGGGGACTAAAGGATAAATTTCTCTCACCGTATCAGCTTGAGAGAATTACAAGCTTCTTCAATAAGGACTACTACGATAAAAATACGCGCTGGCAGACGAACCAGTCGCTGTTCGCACTCGGCTCGGGCGGCGTATTCGGTCTCGGACTCGGCAATTCAAGACAGAAGTTCATGTATCTTCCCGAACCGCAGAACGACTTTATTTTCGCCATTGTCGGCGAGGAACTCGGCTTTATCCGCTGCGCGATTATCCTTCTTCTTTTTGCACTCCTTGTTGCAAGAGGATTTATGATTGCCGCAAGAGCGAAGTCGGCTTATGAGCGTCTGCTTGTACTCGGAATCTGCCTTCAGCTCGGAATACAGACTGTGCTGAATATCCTCGTTGTCACCGATATGATGCCGAACACGGGTATTTCTCTTCCGTTCTTCAGCTACGGCGGCACGGCACTGCTGATTCAGCTGTTTGAAATGGGACTTGTACTTGCTGTTTCGCGTCCGGGCGAAAGAAGACCGCAGAGAAGACAGCAGAGAAATAATAAAAATTGAAGGTGTTAAAATGCTTAACGGAAAAAGAGTAATGATTGCAACCGGCGGCACGGGCGGACACATCAACCCGGGTCTTGCCGTTGCAGGATATATAAGAGAACACTACCCGCAGGCTCAGATTCTTTTTGTCGGTACGGCTGTCAAAATGGAAGCGCAGCTTGTTCCTGCCGCGGGTTACGACTTTAAAACAATAGATATTCAGGGCTTCAGCCGCGACCTTACGCCTGCGGGGATTGCAAAGAATATTCAGACCGCAGTCAAGCTTGTAAAATCCTCGTCGCAGGCGAAGAAAATCATCAATGAGTTCAAGCCTGATGTTGTAATCGGTTTCGGCGGCTATGTCAGCGGACCTGTTCTCAGAACAGCGGCAAAAATGGGTATTCCCACAGCCGTACATGAGCAGAATGCCTTCCCCGGCGTCACAAACAAGACGCTTGCCAAAAAGGTTGACCGCGTAATGCTTACCGCTCCCGAGGCTGAAAAATATATACAGTCAAAGAATCCCTGCGTTGTAACGGGACTTCCCGTCAGAGGCGAAATGATAAGTGCCGACCGCGATATTTCACGCGCTGAGCTTAAGGTTGACGGCAGACCCGTTATTCTTTCAATGGGCGGCAGCCTCGGCGCAAAGGTTATCAACGAAGCCATGACTCAGCTTATTACCGAACGCTATGAGCGCGAAAACTGTTATTTCCTTCATGCGACGGGTAAGGCGGGCGTCGGCATGTTTGATACGCTTAAAAACGAAAAAGGCATCGACCTTGAAAAAAACAGACACATTATGCTTCGCGAATATATAGACGATATGTATCGCTGCATGGCAGCGGCTGACCTTGTAATCTGCCGTGCGGGCGCAAGCTCCTTAAGCGAGATTCAGGCGATGGGCAAGCCCTCGATACTTGTGCCTTATCCCTACGCCGCGGAAAATCATCAGTATTACAACGCCATGGCGCTTGTAAAGAACGATGCCGCGATTCTTATCGAGGAAAAGGATTTCACGGGCGAAAGACTTATCAAAGAGGTTGACGAACTTCTCGCAAACCCCGAAAGACTTAAGACTATCGGCAAAAACGCAAAGAAAATGGCGATTTACGACGCAACTGAGCGAATTGTCAGCTGCATCGGCGAGATTGTAAAATAAGAGCTTTCACATTCCTTCGGAAATGTCATAAACTGAGAACAGATTGATTTTCCGAAGGAGTGCATAAATATGGGACAGTATGTTATTGAGGGCGGAAACCGTCTGGGCGGACAGGTAAAGATACAGGGGGCGAAAAATAGCGTCCTGCCGATTCTTGCCGCGGCTGCGGCTGTCGGAAAGCCCTGCATAATACATAACTGTCCGAATCTTACAGACATAAATTCAACGGTCAGAATACTCCGTTCGCTCGGCTGTCAGGTTTACAGAAGCGGCGAAACAGTTTCTGTTGACAGCTCGGTGCTTACCTCCTGTACCGTTGCCGAAGAGCTGATGAGGGAAATGCGCTCGTCAATTATATTTATGGGCGCGCTGATTTCAAGAACGGGCGAGGCGGAAATTACCGCTCCCGGCGGCTGCGATATAGGGCTCAGACCCTTTGACCTGCATCTTTCGGCAATGAAAAAGCTCGGCGTTAACGTGACCGAAAAATGCGGAAAAATCCGATGCTCCTGCAAAAAGGTGAGGGGCGCAAGAATAACGCTTTCTTTTCCGAGCGTAGGCGCGACGGAAAATATTATTCTTGCCTCGGTTCGCGCGGCAGGCACAACAACGGTTATCAACGCCGCCCGTGAACCCGAAATCACAGACCTTGCACGCTTCCTCAATTCCTGCGGCGCAAGAATCAGCGGAGCGGGGGAGAGCGTCATAACAATAGAGGGCGTTGAAAATCTTCACCCGACGCAGTATACTGTTATGCCCGACAGAATCGCGGCGTGTACATACCTTGCAGCTGCGGCGGCAACAGGCTCGGCGATAGTTGCCGACGGAGTGATTGCAGGACACCTTGCACCGGTTACGGGCTGCTTTGAACAGATGGGCTGCCGGATTGAGAGCGCGGGAAACAGGCTCAGAATCAGCTCTCCTGAAAGGCTGAAAGCACCCGAAACGATACGCACAATGCCGTATCCGGGCTTTCCTACGGACTGTCAGGCAATTATTATGACGGCCGCATGCGCCGCAAAGGGTACAACGGTTATCTGCGAGAATATTTTTGAAAACCGCTTCAGACACGCGGCCGAGCTTAACCGTATGGGTGCGGATATAAGGGTACACGACAAAACGGCGGTGGTTAACGGCGTCGCCTCCCTTCAGGGAACCGCTGTCTGCTCAACCGACCTTCGTGCAGGCGCGGCGCTTGTTATTGCTGGCCTGTGTGCAGAGGGTACCTCATGTGTAAAGAACATACATTATATTGACAGAGGATATGACAGCTTTTCAGAAAAGCTCAGCGCGATGGGAGCTGTAATAAAAAGGATGGATTAGAATGAAAAAGCTTACTCCCGAACAGCTTGAAAGATTAAATCCCGAAGTAAAGGCTAAATATAAAAAAGACCTGAAAAGAGCGGCACGCAACCGTAAAATTCTTGCGGCTGTGACTGGTGCTGCGGTTATTGCGGGACTTTGCATAGTGCTGAGCATGACTGTTCTTTTCAATATTTCGTTAATCAAGGTTGCAAAAAAAGGAAGCTATTATACCGAAAAGGATATTATCAGTGCTTCGGGTCTGAATGTCGGCGACAACATGCTCCGCACGGATTTTGATGCCGCTGCGGACAGAATTGAGGAAATGCTTCCTTATGTGCTTGAGGCTCAGATTAAAAAGACCGCCTCGGGCAATGTCACAATAACGGTAAAGGATGATACCGCTTCGATTATTTTCAAATCCGAAAACGGCTATGCGGTTGCCGATTCGGAGGGAAAGGTGCTTGAGGTGCTTTCGAAAAAGCCCGAAAAAAGCTCGCTGATTATTCTTACAACCGCAAAAAAGCTCAACGCCGTTCCTGGTGAAAGCATAGGCTTTGAGGACAGCGGCGAGGCGGATATTTACGACAGCCTTATCAAAGCGCTGAAGGACGCAGACCTTTATGATAAAATAACGGCTGTTGATTTTTCAAAGCATTCAAATATTAAAGTTGAATATCAGGGCAGAATGAGAATCAAGCTCGGAGATATTAACGATATTGACGCCAAGCTTGCGGCTGCGGCGAAGACAATCGAAATGGAAAACGAGACCAATCCGAATGCGGTTGCCGAGGTCAACGCGACCAACCCGAAGAAAATATATGTGAATCCGCTTGACTCGCTTGACGATGTTGTCGGCGAGAAGAGGGAAAAACGTGTACATGAGGAGGAGTCAACCGAACCGGATGAGGCGGAGGATGCTTCCGATGTAAGCGGGGAAGAGGAAACCGCTGAGGCGGAAGAAGAGGAAGACGAAGAGAAAACAACAGATGAAAATACCGAGGAGGACGGTGAAGAAACAGCTGACGAAGAAGAGGGGAATACGGAAGAAGAAAACGAAAATGAAGAATAAAAGGGATATTATTACAAAAGAGAACGAAATTATTACAAAAATTTTAACCTTTTCTTTATTATCCTATTGCATTCAAAAAAAAAGTATGATATCATAAGTTGAATTTGTATTAGAATTTAAAAACGGAGGTCAATAAAATGGCATTTGAAATTGATAACGATTTTGAAAGCACCGTTCAGATAAAGGTTATCGGTGTAGGCGGCGGCGGCGGAAACGCTGTCAACACAATGATTGCACAGGGTATGCAGGGTGCAGAGTTCATCGTTGTAAACACAGACAAGCAGGTTCTTGTTAATTCACAGGCAACGCACAGAATCCAGATCGGTGAGAAATCAACTCGCGGTCAGGGTGCAGGCGGACGTCCCGAGGTTGGCGAAAAGGCTGCTGAAGAAAGCAAAGAAGAAATCGCAGCTGTTCTCAAGGGAACAGATATGGTATTTATTACAGCCGGTATGGGCGGCGGCACAGGTACAGGCGCAGCTCCCGTTATTGCTGAGATTGCCAAGGAAATGGGCACCCTCACAGTAGGCGTAGTTACAAAGCCCTTCAAGTTTGAGGGCAAGAAGAGAAGCACACTCGCTGAGCAGGGTATCGCAAGACTTTCAGAGCATGTTGACAGCCTTATCGTTATCCCCAACGACAGACTTAAACTCCTCTCCGACCGCTGCAAGACTCTCTCTGAGGCATTCCTTGTAGCTGACGAGGTTCTTTCACAGGGCGTTAAGAGCATTTCCGAACTCATTAAGGTTCCCGGCTTTGTTAACCTTGACTTCGCTGATGTATGCAGCGTAATGAAGGACGCAGGCTATGCACACATGGGTGTCGGCACAGCCAAGGGCAAGGACAAGAGCATTCAGGCGGCAGAGATGGCTACATCAAGCCCGCTTCTTGAAACATCAATCGCAGGCGCAAAGGGCGTTATCATCAGCATCACATCTTCACCCGACATCGGCCTTGAGGAAATCGAGGGCGCATGTGAATCAATCACAGAGAAGGCTCATCCCGATGCAAACATCACATGGGGTGTTGCATTTGATTCAAGACTTGAGGATGAAATCGTTATCGTTGTTATCGCAACAGGTTTCGATTCAAAGCCCGCTGAGGATTTCGGTTCAATCCCCGCTTTCAAGGCAACAGCAGCTCCCGCAGCTCCTCTGCGTTCAGCTCCTGCATCAGCTCCCATTGAGCCTCCTGTAATGAATTCAGCTTCCAAGCCTGCAGCAGGCAAGGGCGCAGTTGACGATGACGATTTTTATGTAATCCTCAACGACATCATTAAGAAGAAAGGCGAATAATCAAGCCTCAAAAAAGCCGTCAGATTTACTCTGACGGCTTTATTATATATTCAGGTTTTATTGAAGCGGTTAAAAGTACAATTTGTATTTGCCGAAATTAACAGCCCCGCCGTATTAATACAGCGGGGCTGTTGTTATGCGTTATCTCTTCCACTTCGGCGGAATGCTGAGAACATTGTCAAAATTGATGATATCTCTGAAAGGATTATATCCTACTGCAAAATACTTGAATATCCAGATAACCGGATTCCATTTGAAAAGAATCCAGTCAAGAACCGTTACAAGGGTTCTCAGTCTTGTGGAAATATCGCGTGTCTTCGGAACTTCAACGGGAGTAAAGGTTTCGCCCTTGCGCTGTACAACCATGGGCTGTGAATAGCAGATGCCGTTTTCGCCCGTGATGTAGAATCTGACAAACATATTTATGTCGTCAAGCAGTCCGTTGCTGTGCAGGTCGAGTTCTGCATAGCCGTCTCTGACATCGTAGTTTCGCTGAACAACATTGCCGTCGGAAACCCATGTGATATAGCTGAAGTTTTCACCCCATACCTTTATAACATCGTTCTTTTCGTCAACCTCGACCTTTGTAACGCGGGGAGTATTGTCCTTCCACCATTCAACGCTGTCGCAGTCGTCATAGTAGCCTTCCATTTCCTGCATGCCGTTAAGCTCATATCCGTTTGAGTAATGGGAAACGGAGAAGAACTCGCCGTTGAGCATACAGTCGCGCATGGCCGCATTGGTAAGCTCGGGCATGTACATGATTGTGTATGCGTCGTTGATTGATGTTTCGCTGTGCGAATCGGAGAAGCTGAAGCCCCACGGAACAACGCCGTTGGGAATTGTTTTCTGAAGAATCTGGTCATAGAGTATACGGTCGCAGCGTGTGTGTGCGTCCGTTGCGCTGTTTATGCCCATGCCTACGCTTGAACCAGCGTTGTCAAGGAAAATACGGGCAAATTTGTTAACATAATATTCGTCAACCTTCTGACCCACATGGTCATAGGAATCCTTGTCTGTGTAAACATATTCGCCGATGTGAGCAAGCATTGAAATTCCGCCCGCAGCCTTAACGCCCTTTGACGGAGTTTCATAGTCGCCGAAAACGCCTGCAAGGCCCTGACCGTAATCGCTCCAGTAGCCTGTGAGGTGACAGTCGGCAACGGGTGTGGCCATGTTCAGCTCAATGCCCTTTTCAATATCGAGCATGCCGTTGTCATGTGTTCTTGTAAGACCTGTTTCAACGGTTTCGTCGCCGCGCTTATAGGTGAAATCAATGCTTTTTGCGTTTCCGCTCGTGTAGCCGATATACTCATCGGTCGTAAGGGGAATAACGGGATTCTTAGCGCCGCCGGTGCGCTCTTTTTTGATAGCACGGACAATGGGAATAAGGTCGGGCTCGTTATCCCAGCCCTTGTTGATTGTACCGTGGTCTGTAATCGCAACCGCGTCATAGTCAAGCGCGTAGTAATCGGCAAGAGCCTCTTTTATTGTCTGATAACCGTCGGAAGCGTTGGTATGACAGTGAAGCTGAGTCTTATAGCCCTTCCATGCGTCCCAGTCGATATTTTCGTAAGGGTTCGTGATGATAAAATCGTTTTCCTCATAAGCATACGCGGGCAGAGAAGCCAGCGGAGCCATGACTGCAAGTGAAAGAAGTAAAGCAAGAAGCTTTTTCATAAAATTTTCCTCCCTTTGGAATTGATTAGTATAATACTAACATATTTTATCTTAACTTTAAAGCTTTTTTGTAAAAAATTAAAAGTATTTTCGAAAAAATATAGAAATCGGAAAAAAATGTGATATAATTAATAAATAATTCATTCATCCGAAAGGACGGTGTTAGCTTGAATTGTCCGAAATGCGGAGCCCATATCTCCAATTTTAATCTCAAGCCGAACTGCGAAAAGTGCGGAGTTAACATTCTTCTTTATACTCAGGAAAAGAGTCTTGAAGAGGATGCCAAAAGAACCGAGCTTGAATTTGCATCGGCAAGAATTATTCTCGCAAGAGTAAAAGCTGCCTTCATCGGAGGCAAGCTGCCGATTGCAAGACTTGTGCTTACGCTTCTTTGCGTTGCCGCACTTCTGATTCCTTTTGCGGATATCAGCGTTCAGACTGCGGCATTCACAAAGGACATATCTCTGAGCGGTCTCGGTGTTTATAACATGTTTACGGACGGAACTCTGAACCTGCTTCCGTCGCTGGCGGGAAGCACGCTTTTCGGCGGAGCAACGGTAAAGGCGCTTATTTCCCTCGGGGCCTTGCTTCTGCTTGCATTAAGCGAGGTTGCGCTGCTTGTTTCCGAAATTCTCTGCTTCATAAACATAAAGAAATCCTCAAAAGCGATGAGCATAATTTCGATTATTTCAATCGCGCTCTGCCTTGTTTTTGCGGTCACAGCCCTTATTGCAAAGGGCGCGGCGGATGCAAACCCGTTTGTTGAGTATAAGCTTGGCTTCGGTGCGTTTGTGACAATTATCCTTTTCGCGGTTACATTCTTCATCAATCATAAGATTTACAAGGATGACCTTCCGCTCAAGCTCCGTCCCTACGATATAGAGAGAAAAGAAACTCTCAAAAAAATCAAGAGCGGCGAAATCACGTTTGACGACCTGCCTATTCCCGTTTTTGAAACAGACGAGGAACGTGAGGCACGTTTCAAAGAGCTTGAGGAAATGCTGAAAACAGAAGAGGAGGGCAACTGATATGGCAAACACTTCTTCTTCAAAAAAGAAAAATATTATAGTCGTATTTCTGGTTCTTGCGGTTATAATCGGCGGCTGCATTGCCGCAGTCGGCTTCTATGTAAAAACAGCTGTTCCCGAGGGAACCGTTAAGCTTCCCGCGGAGCTGAAGGCTTCGCTTACCGAAGCGCCCGGAAAGGACGGATTCTTTGATTATCTGAATATGCTTCTTGCAAAGACCGCCGATTCGGACAAGGTGAAAACGAGAGCCGAAACAAACCTCAGCATCGACGACGGCTCTGTTTCAATGGATGCCCCGGACGCGGATACGGGTGTGCTGAAGTTTGCGCTTCAGTCGCTTCTCGGCAAGGCGGACGAACAGTATGAGGAGCATGACGGCAAATTCGGCGACGGCTTTAAGGATATTCCCGCAATCAGCCTTACCGCTGCGGATATAACAGAGTTCAGCTTTGAGCCGGGCGTTGCAAAGGAAGACGACGACGGTACAAAGAACGAGCCGAATTACTATTATTTCAATGCCGATATCGACGGCAAAAGTGCCGCCGCGGCAGAAACGTTCGGACCCGAAAAAATTGATGCGGTAATATCCGGAATCGCAAAGACCGTTTCGGATATGGCCGATGTCAAATCATATGAGCCTGTAGTTGTAAAGTACCGCATTGAAGGCAAGACGAACCGCCTTAATGACGAGCTTCAGGAGCTTAAGCTTATTACCGAGTATTCGCTCACAACGGACATTGAGTTCAAGGGCGATTACGCCGCTCTCGGCGCAAGAAAAATTGCCTTTAATTACAGAGTTGAAAATAAATACAGCTACACATGGGCAGGCCTTGAAATTAATGATGACATGATTATTATTGAGCAGGGCGAGGAAAAACAGCTCGGAATCAATGCCGTTATTGAAGAAGGCGCGGCAAATGACGAATTCAGGGTTACCGCCGTTTCCTCAGACGAAAGCATTGCGACTGTCACAAAGGACGGCATGGTGACAGGTGTGAAGACAAGCGACAAGCCTGTTGCGGTTAAGATGACTCTTGAATACAAGGGCAATGTCTATACCGACGAATGCCTGGTTTATGTTGTTGTTCATGCGAAGAACGCAAGAACCGACCCCGATACCCTTACGCTGAAAGCAGGAGAATCGAAACAGATTGTCTGCAGCGTAACACCTGCGGAAGCAACGCTTAAGGATGTACTCTGGTTCAGTGAGGATGAGAGTATTGCTGTGATATCGGAGGACGGTACGGTTACCGCGGTAAAGAACGGTACTGTTAAGGTTTACGCCGTAACAGTTGACGGAAACTTCCGTGCATCATGCGAAGTGGAGGTGAAGTAAGATGGCAGCTGAAGAAAAAACAGCCGCACAGGAAATCGCAAAACGCGACCTGAAGGGCAATATCTATAAAAGCTATAACTATGTCGGCGTTAAGGAAACGGTTGCATATCTGCTTAATGACTTCTCCAACACCTTCAATATCAACGGCTTCAACGAGCGCTATATCTGGGACGTTGTTAAAATCGATTTCTCAATTTCCGCTATTGTAAACATCTTCACAAGCACATGGGATATCATCAACGATGTACTTATCGCAACAATCGTTGACAACACCCGTACAAGACTCGGTAAATTCCGTCCTTATCTTGTCGGACTTCAGATTCCCATGACTCTGCTTGCGCTTCTCTACTGGTTCATTCCCATATTCTTCCCGAATACCGACGGCACATATCTTCCCAAGCTTATTTTCTACTTCACGTTCTGTGTTATTCAGGAAACGGCGGGTACATTTACAAGTATCGCCAAGAGCGGATACATGTCCACAATTACGCCGAACCCCAATGAACGAATAAGGCTTATTACTCTTGCCGAGCTTCTCACCGGCTATATGGGCGAGGATATGCCGAGATACATTTTCGGCGTTGTTTATGACCTTATCAATGCCGGCAAGCTTAACTGGAAGCTCAGCAACACCTTCCTTTCATTCGGTGTTGTTACGGGCCTTGTATCGTCAATCTTCACTCTTTATTTCTTCCTTGTTTCCAAGGAAAGAGTTATGCAGTCGGTTGAGCGTCCGAGCATAAAGGAAGGTCTTAAGGCTATCTTTACAAACTATCCCGTTCTGCTCATGTGTCTGTCCGATTTCCTCGGCGGATTCGCAATCAGCTCAAGCGAAAGCAATTACTTTATAGATGTTCACGGCTCATATTCGCTTATTACAATCGCGAATATCCCGTCCTCTCCCAACGGCAGCATCAGCTATGCCTTTGTTAAGCCGCTGAGAAAGAAATTCTCCTCAAAGGCTCTTTGGGTAGGCGCGGATATCTACGGTGACATGCTTACGCTCGGTTACTTCCTCTTCGGACTGTTCAATAAGAATTATCTTAAGAAAATGCCTATGGTTGTAGCCGTCGGCGTAAGAGAATGGTTCTACAAATGGGCATTCGGCGTAAACAAGGTTATCAACGCCGACCTCTGGAACGAGGCTATGGACTACTGGGAATGGAAGAACGGCTACCGTATGGAGGCAACCACAGGTGTTGCCAAGAACCTTGTGCTTAAGATTCAGGGTTCTCTCATGAACACTGTCCGCAGCCTGCTTCTTAAGAAAATCGGTTATGTTCAGGGTCTTAAAATCGGAACGCAGGACTCAAAGACAAAGTTCTGGCTCTTCGCGCTCTGCACGGTTGTTCCCCTTGTTACGGGCTCACTCGGTATTGTTCCCAAAATGCTCTGGCCCATCTCTCAGAAGAAGCGTGAGCGCATGTACAACGACCTTGCCGAAAGAAGAAACAAGGTTGTTGCCGATTACAACGAGCTTGTCGGCGCAGAGGACGCCAAGGCTGCTACCGAATAATTTATCTTTATACAATAAAAGCACCTGTTTCAGACAGGTGCTTTTTTGCTGCTTTGATAATTACATTTTGTAATATGGCAAAAGTAACATATTTATACTGAAAAATACGTTTAAAATTCTATCTTATATTGTGACTGTTGCTCTTGCCTGACACACTATATTGTGCTATACTTTCAAACAGTGCGATTTTAAAGAATGCTTTGCGGAGGTGATATTATTGAAGTTTCACGGCTTTCAGAAAATGACGCTTCTCGATTTTCCGGGAAAGGTTGCATGTACTGTTTTTACGGGCGGCTGCAACTTCCGCTGCCCCTTCTGCCACAATGCTCTGCTTGTAACTCAGCTCAGCGAGGCGGAGGAATACAGCGAGGATGAAATCCTTGAGTATTTACGGAAACGGAAGGGCCTGCTTGACGGCGCGGCGATTACGGGCGGCGAACCGCTCATGTCCGACGATATTATCTCCTTTATCCGCAAAGTTAAGGAAATCGGTTATGCGGTCAAGCTTGATACGAACGGCAGCTTCCCCGACAGACTGAAATATCTTGTGAACGAAAAGCTTGTCGACTACGTTGCGATGGATATCAAAAACTCCAGAGAGCTTTACGGCGCGACCGCAGGACTTGAACGCTTTGATATTTCAAAGGTTGAGGAAAGCGTCAGCTTCCTGCTTGAGGGCAGGGTTGATTATGAATTCCGCACCACCGTTGTCAGCGAATATCACACCGCTGAGAGTATTGCCTCCGCGGCTGAATGGATAAAAGGAGCAAAACGGTATTTCCTGCAGAATTTTATTGACTCCGGAAATCTCATCGGCGAGGGCATAAGCGGCGTTTCAAAGGAAGAAATGCAGAAAATGTGTGAAGCCGCTTCACAATTTGTCCCGAACACAACACTTCGCGGTATATAGTGTGCCTGATGCGCAAAAAGTTAAAAATAAACACAATATATTGTGAAATTGTTGTTGACATTAATATCGATACTATGATATAATCCCAAACGAAGCTTAAAAAAATATTAAGGAGAGAATGCACAATGTACACAGTTGTTAAGCGTGACGGCAAAGTTGTGGACTTTGACCTTCACAAGATCAGAGATGCTATAACCAAGGCATTTGACGCATGCAACAAGCAGTATAATTCCGATACGGTAGATTTTCTTGCACTTAAAGTAACAGCGGAATTTGAGCCCAAAATCGATGGCGGCAAGGTTTCCGTTGAAAACATTCAGGACAGCGTTGAATCCGTTCTTATCAAGGCGGGCTATGACGATGTTGCAAAGGCATACATCCTCTACCGTAAGCAGCGCGAAAAAATCCGTAACCTCAATACCACAATGGTTGACTATAAGGAAATCGTTGACAATTACCTTAAGGTTGCCGACTGGCGTGTTAAGGAGAATTCCACGGTTACCTATTCTGTCGGCGGTCTTATCCTTTCCAACTCCGGCGCGGTTACAGCCAACTACTGGCTTTCCGAGGTTTATGACGAGGAAATCGCTAACGCTCACCGCAACGCCGATATCCATATTCACGACCTTTCCATGCTTACAGGCTATTGCGCAGGCTGGTCTTTGAAGCAGCTTATTCAGGAAGGCCTCGGCGGTGTAAGAGGCAAGATTACATCCTCGCCCGCAGGTCATCTTTCAACCCTCTGCAATCAGATGGTTAACTTCCTGGGAATCATGCAGAACGAGTGGGCAGGCGCACTGGCATTCTCGTCCTTTGATACATATCTCGCTCCTTTTGTAAAAATTGACAATCTTTCATATAAAGAAGTAAAGCAGTGCATTCAGTCCTTCATCTACGGCGTTAACACTCCGTCCCGCTGGGGTACACAGTCACCGTTCACCAATATCACTCTTGACTGGACGGTTCCCAATGACCTTGCAGAGCTTAACTGCATCATCGGCGGCAAAGAGGTTGACTTCAAGTATAAAGACTGTAAGAAAGAAATGGATATGGTCAACAAGGCGTTTATCGAGATTATGATCGAAGGCGACGCCAACGGACGCGGCTTCCAGTATCCCATCCCGACCTATTCAATCACAAAGGATTTCGACTGGTCAGATACCGAAAACAACCGTCTCCTGTTCGAAATGACCGCAAAATACGGCACACCCTATTTCTCAAACTACATCAATTCCGATATGGAACCCAGCGATGTACGTTCAATGTGCTGCCGTCTGCGTCTTGACCTCCGTGAGCTTCGCAAAAAGTCCGGCGGCTTCTTCGGCAGCGGCGAAAGCACAGGCTCTGTCGGCGTTGTAACAATCAATATGCCCAGAATCGCTTATCTTGCAAAGGACGAGGAGGATTTCTTCAAGCGTCTTGACAAGATGATGGATATCTCAGCACGTTCACTTAAGGTTAAGCGTACCGTTATCACAAAGCTTCTTGACAACGGACTTTATCCCTACACCAAGAGATATCTCGGCACATTCAACAACCATTTCTCAACAATCGGTCTTGTCGGCATGAACGAGGTCGGCCTCAACGCCAACTGGCTCGGCAAGGATATGACCCATAAAGAGACACAGGATTTCTCAATCAAGGTTCTCAACCACATGCGCGAGCGTCTTTCCGACTACCAGGTTGAATACGGCGACCTCTACAACCTTGAGGCAACGCCCGCTGAGTCAACTGCATTCCGTCTTGCAAAGCATGACCTTAAGAGATATCCCGACATCATCACAGCCGCAAAGTCAGATGACGATACACCTTACTACACCAACTCATCACATCTTCCGGTTGGTTACACAGAGGATATCTTCACAGCTCTTGACATTCAGGATGAGCTTCAGACTCTCTATACCTCAGGTACTGTATTCCATGCCTTCCTCGGCGAAAAGCTTCCCGACTGGCAGGCAGCCGCAAATCTTGTAAGAAAGATTGCCGAGAATTACAGACTTCCGTATTACACAATGTCTCCCACATACTCCGTATGTAAGAACCACGGCTATATCTCGGGCGAGGTTTATACCTGCCCCGACTGCGGAGAGCCTACAGAGGTTTACAGCCGTATCACAGGTTACTACCGTCCCGTTCAGAACTGGAACGACGGCAAGGCTCAGGAGTACAAGGACAGAAAGACCTACGATATCGCTCATTCAACGCTTAAGAAGAAGGCTGCTGTTGCTGAGGAAGCAGCTCCCGCAGAGGAAAAGTGCGAATGCGCTGAGGACGCTAATATCCTTTTCACAACGGCAACATGTCCCAACTGCAAGATTGCATGCGCAACTCTTGATAAGGCGGGCTTCCCGTATAAGAAGGTTCTTGCAAACGAAGAGGCAGAGCTTGCAGCTTCTCTCGGCGTAAAGCAGGCCCCGACGCTTGTTATCATCAAAAACGGTGAAGCTACAAAGTATGCGGGCGTTTCCGATATCAAAAAGTTTCTCAATAACTGAGGATAATATATGTACGATTTAATCATAGTTGGCGGCGGCCCTGCGGGGCCGACCGCCGCTCTGTATGCACGCAGGGCTAACAAAAATGTGCTTGTAATTGAAAAGGAAACCTTCGGAGGACAGATTACTTTTTCACCGAAGGTTGAGAATATTCCCGGCTTTATCAGTCTTTCAGGCAACGAGTTTGCCGAAAAGCTTGTCGAACAGGTGCTTGAGCAGGGGGCAGAGGTCGAAATGACCGAGGTTCTCGAAATCAAAGACGGCGAAATTAAGACAGTCGTAACCGAGGACGGCGAGTTTGAGAGCAGAGCTGTTATTATCGCCACGGGCGCAAAGCACCGTATGCTCGGCGTTGAGAATGAGGAGAAGTACATCGGCGAGGGAATTTCGTTCTGTGCGGTCTGCGACGGCGCATTTTATAAGGATAAGACTGTCGGCGTTGTCGGCGGCGGAAATTCCGCACTGCAGGAAGCGCTGCTTCTGTCGGACCTTGCAAAGAAGGTTTATGTTATTCAGAATCTTGATTTCCTCACGGGCGAAAAGAAGCTTTCGGAGCAGCTTTACGCAAAGGAAAATGTTGAGATTATTCTCGGTACTGTTGTTGACAGCTATATCGGTGACAGCGAGCTTGAGGGAGTAGTTATAAAGAACGCAAAAGACGAAAAGACAGAACTCAGCCTCGACGGACTGTTTATTGCAATCGGACTTATTCCGCAGAATGAAGCCTTCAGCAATGTTATAGCTCTTGACGAACGCGGCTATGCGGATGCAGACGAAACCTGCACAACAGAATCAGACGGCATTTTTGTTGCAGGCGACTGCCGCAGCAAGAAAATCCGCCAGGTTACAACCGCGGCAGCGGACGGCGCAATTGCCGCCCTCGCAGCTTGTGATTATATAGATAGTTTAAAGTAAACAATATATAGATAGTTTAAAGTAAACAAACATAAAAGTTTCGCCGGCCTTTTCAAAGGCCGCGGGTTATCAGGGCAGAGCCCTGAG
>JAZUDP010000071.1:0-9331 GCA_045639705.1 Acutalibacteraceae bacterium | reverse complement strand
TCACCGGTTCCTATCGGTATTCCGATAAACATCGGCAGCTGGTAAAGTATGAACGCTGCGGCCAGTCCGATCAGCGACGGGAAAATCGCTCCTTTTGGTGAACCTCCGCTGACGAGCTCATAAATCACAGCAGCCGTGCGGACTGCTAAGAGAGCCAGTACAGAGAGGTTCGGAATTTTCTTGAGATCAAGATCAACCACTCCAATCGAAATTGCTATTGAGATGTACGCCGCGTACTCAATGCGTTTTACCGTACCCCCGTTAAGCCTGAAAATTACTGCAAACAAAATTCCTGTCACTACTGCGGTAATTACAGCCAGTGCAACGTTGTTTACCGCTTCAATCTTTGTGCTGTCGTCGGTTCTGCGTTTCACCTGGAAGGCGGCAATCCTGTTAAATGCCAGTCCGGATGCCATTCCGATAAATCCTCCGTATAACATTTCGTTCATAACCGTCCCTCCTTCTGTCTGCTTTCCGACCGTCCCTCAGGCTGCCGTGTAAACTCTGTTGTTTTGCTCTTGTTTTTGTTTACGGCTTTATCATAGCACGCATTTTTGAACATGTCAACTAAAAATTATGCACAGTGTGTATAATAACTGTGCATAATGCACAATACACAACTAATAGAGTAAGTTTGCGCAATTCCTTTGGTTTTTACAACATTTTGTGGTATGCACTATTTTGTTAATATATTCATATTGACAAATAATTAACATAATTTCAGAAACGGAAAATTAAGTTTGTTAATGCTGTCATTTTCCTGCTGTAAATATACGGTTTTCCGCAACAAAAAAGCCATATTCAACCCCATATGCAAAATTTTCTACATAATTCTTAACGCTGAAATCCGTCTGAACAAGGCAAAGCAAAGCGGCATACATGTTATTTCCGGGATACACTCCGTGAGAAATCACAGAATTCAAGCCGCAGATTTCAGCCCCGTTCAGAATAAAAGCTTAATTAAAACTGCATTACAGATTGCCTCACTGCACCTGTGTACGTTCGCCGGGTTGGCGATAATCAGAATTATTATTGCAGTGCGCGAGCAGGTATATTTTTTCGGGATGTCAGGGGCGCCATCCCCTACAGCCGTTTTCAGTAATCATTGTAGGGGACATTCACGAATATCCCGCGGAATTTCATCAAACCATGACGGGCGATTCGTGAATCGCCCCTGCTATACGGATATCATAATTGTGTGTCATTCTAAGCAAAGCGAAGAATCTCTGCCTGCCGTTTTTGAGATTCTTCGTCGTTCCTCCTCAGAATGACATTACATGTTCCAACTGCTCGCGCAGGGTAACAGAACTCTGATAACTGCCGACCCGGTGAGGGCGCGGAGGCACTCCGCCAAATTGCAATTTGTCAGCTTGTTTTTTTCGCTTTTTTCCCGTCATCAATGTTATATATAAACTTCATTACAAGCGCGGTGATAAGTGAACCGCCGAGCATGAACCAGATATACATGTTCTTAACATTCAGTGCGGTTTCAGCCGTCTGTGCCGCGCCGAGGGACTCAACATATCCGCAGGCTGAAAGTGCAAGCGCGCTTACCGCCGAGCCTACGCCCTGAGCGAGCTTGCGGAAGAACGAGTACAGTGCATACATCGAGCCCTCCTCGCGTTCGCCTGTCTTTTTGTAGCCGTAGTCAATGCAGTCCACAACCATGGCCCAGATAAGAAGACTGAATATTGAGTTTGAAATATAGAACAGCATAAGCAGAACAATATAAATCGGAACCGATGAAGCCTTGTCGGGCGCGAGTGGAATAAACAGCGCAGCAACTCCTGCGGCTGTACCGATAACCGCTGATATAACCGTGATTCCCTTTTTGCCGATGCTTCTTGTGATTTTTCCGATGAACGGAAGGAGCGCGACAAGCGGAACGTACGCGACTATTGTGCCGATTGAAACAAGCTTCGCGTTCTTGAAATATGTCTGAAAGATGATTGTATTGACCGATGTCATGGACATGAAGCAGATAATCTGTACGAACGAAACAATTGTCGCGCCTATCATCGGGCGGTTTGTGAAGAAATGCTTTACCGTCTTGACATAATTGAATTTTTCTTTTTCCTTTTCAATGTGAATACGCTCGGTTACAAGCACATTTGTGAGCGTGAAGCCGACAAGACCGATAATTGCGCAGATAAGTGCGATATATACCATTTTTTCTCCGCGGAGATTGTTTTCCCTGTCGTAGATAATCAGCGGAAGCAGGAAAACGGGACCCTGCGCAAGACCGGCGCCGATGCTTCTGAAGGTTGAAAGGTTGGTGCGCTGCGACGGGTCATCGGTAATGCAGGAATGCAATGCTCCGTAAGGCACATTTGCCGTTGTGAACGCAACCGACCAGATGCAGTATGCGGCAAGACAGAATGCAACCTTGAAGCCGTAGCTCATATTCTGAACGGGCAGGAATGTGAGCGTTGTTGTGAAAATCAGCGCGATTGAACCTATTGTTATCCATGGCTTGAATTTGCTGTTTTTGCCGATTTTTACATTGTCAACCAACGAGCCGATAATCGGGTCGTTGATTGCGTCCCATACTTTTCCCACAATAATTATCCATGCCCAGTCTGTCATTTTCAGCCCGATAAACTGGGTATAGTAAAGCATCATGAAATTGGTTATCAGCGCAAAGCTCATGTTGCAGCCGAAGTCGCCGAATGCGTAGCCGAATAAATCGCGTTTGCCGAACGGTCTCATATTATCAGTCCTTTTTTATAGTCTGTAAATACTGGTTTGCGAATTCCGTAAGCTCCCTGCCTCTTTTCGTTTTTGCCGCGAGTGAGCTTAACTGCTTAAGCGGGATTTTTGAAACGGGCGAGGGGAGAGTGAACGATTTGCCGAGGTGTGTGTTCATCAGCTGCTGAACCTCGCTGTTGTTGACAATTTCGCCCACGGTATCGTTGAGCGAAAGTCTTTCCGTGTCGATTTCATCGCCTGACTCAAACCAGTTGCGTACAAAGCTCTGCTGTCCGTCGCCGAGACGGTAGCTTTCGTTTTCCTGCGTAACGCCGTTAATCTTTATTGTATGGCTGAGCCTGCCCGATGAGGCTGTGACAACATTTTCACCCTCCGTGATTTCAGCGGTGAAGCGGAAAATTCTGTCACCGGAAAGCGTCTGTTCATCGCCGTTGACGCTGAGCGTTACCGTATCGCAGTTGGAATAAACCTTGATTTCCTTTGTACCGACGAGTCTGTCGGTAAAGCGCTCGCCCGTGATACGGACAAACTTTTCATCCGACCAGTACGCCTTGTAAAGCCAGAAGGAATCCTTCTTTGTTTTTCTGTCAATTGTCATGAGACCCTTGTTGTTTCTGCCCTTTATGCCGCCCTCGTTGCGTGAGGCTGAACCGAAATCGAACATGTTCCAGACATATGAACCCCAGAGCCAGTCTCTTTTATTGATTGCCGCAAGATATTTTTCGTGGAACAGCGTCTGATACTCTTCCGAGTAGTCGCCCTGCACGGGGTTTTCGGAATGAATCGCAGTGTTGGCTTCCGCTCCGTATTCGGAAAGGCAGAGCTTTACCGACGGGCATTCCTTATGGAAGCTGTCAAGCCATCTGTCGATTTCATCGGCGGTCTGAACGTACCAGCCGAAATACTGATTGTAGCCGAGAATGTCGGTGATGAAATTAAGCCTTGATTTGTTCGAGCTGAACGCCACCTGCGCGCATGCCGTGGGACGTGTTGAGTCAAGTCTGTGCGCGATTTCGTTAAGCTCTGTAATGCCGTTGACAAGCAGGGGATTTACCGAAGCGATGGATATCTCGTTTTCAATGCCCCAGCAGTAAATTGACGGGTGATTGTAATTCTGCTTTATCAGTTCTTCAAGCATGAGCCTTGCCTGCGCCTGCTTTTTTGATGAGAACTTTGAAATAACGGGAATTTCCGCCCAGACAAGCAGACCCTTTTCGTCGCACAGCGAGTAAAAGTCCTCACTCTGCTGATAGTGCGCAAGCCTTACCGAGTTTGCGCCGACCTCACAGATGAAATCTATGTCCTCGGCATGTTCCTTTTTTGTCAGAGCATTGCCGATGTTTTCTCTGTCCTGATGACGCGAAACGCCCCTGAGCTTCATATGCTTTTCGTTGAGGAAAAATCCGTCAATCGCGCTGAATCTCAGCTCGCGGAAGCCGAAGCGTTCGGTTACTCCGTCAATAATTTCCCCGTCCTTTATAAGCTCTGATTTCAGCGTATAGAGATACGGATTTTCTCTGCCGCTCCACAGAACAGGGGAGGCGACCTTCAGCTTTACCGCGGGAGTATCGGCGGAGACGGTTATTGACGAAGCCTCGTTTCCGTCAGAGTCATAAACGGTAAAACGTTTTTCAATGCCGTCGGTCCTGCCCTCAATATTGCTTTTGACAAACACGTTTCCGTTGACATGCGGCGTGATGAAGACACCTGTTCTGCTTTTGTCAAGCAGGGCGAAGTGTGTGCCTGCCGTCTGAATGATATTAACATCGCGGTACAGACCGCCGTAAAATGTAAAGTCGGCTGTCTGAGGATAAAGCTCATCGTCGTGAGCGTTGCTGACTTTTATTTTAAGAGTATTTTCGCCTTTTCTCAGAAATTCGGTGATTTCAAATCGGAACATTCCGTAGCCGTTGATATGCTCGCCGACATAATCGCTGTTTACAAATACGGACGCACGGGTGTTAGCGCCGTTTATTTCGATATAGACTCTTCCGTCAAGATACGGAACTGTCCTTTCGTAAACGCCCGTACCCCTGTAATAGTCACGGTCGGACTGACCGTCGGTGCCGTTCCATGTGTGCGGCAGGTCAACGGAATACTCCTCCGAATTGAGTCTGAAGCTCCAGCCCTGATTTATATTTATTGTTTTTCTCATGAAGATACCTCTCAGTAATGTGATTCCTGTCCGAAAACATTTATCGGACGGTATGTAAAGTACGAGTCGCCGCCCTCAACGCCGAGCGCGTCAAATACGCGCCATACATCTGCGTCGCGGTATGACCTGTTGTGCGATAAATCGGGGTCGCCGTTGTAGCCGCCGTCACGGAAATATGCGTCCTTATAATCCTTTCTGTCGATAAGAAAGGCGGGACTGAGTTTCGGAACGGAATCGCTTGTGTCCGCAAAGCGTACAAGCGAACCCTCGCGGTTTTTCCTGCTGACCATAATATACGGCGAGCCTATTGTGAGAATCCTTGTTATGCGGTAAGGCTCCTTAAGCTTTTTATCGCAAGCAAGCTCCTGGCAGACCATGCCTCCGAGACTGTGACCGTAGAGCATGACCTCGGCTCCCCTCGGAATGCGTTTAAGCATGGTTTTGCGTACAAGGCGGTAATACCCGTTTCTGATATTGAACGCCGCAGGTACGCACGCGATGGGATTGTTGGGCTTTTTGAAATCGTAGCCCATGCCCATAACGCAGACTATGTAAACCCTTCTCGTTTTTCCGTTTTCGGTGAGACTGACGGGTGTAATTGTGATTTCACCCGGACCGCCGTCAAAAAGAAAATCGGCAGCCTCGTTGAGCGTTGAGCATTTTACTTTTTTAAAGCCTGCAAGCCGGTCTGAATCGGCGGCGGAGGCGTAAGAAATACCTGAAGACAGAATAAGAACAATGCTGAGCAGAAACGCAGTAATCCTTTTCATAAAGATATCTCCTTACTTAAGTATTAATAATATCAGCATATATTATGTATAATTATTTGTCAAGACGGCTGTTTCCTTTATATAGAAAAAATTAACTTTTCTGATTACTTGTTGATTTTTTGAAAAAATAATGTTTTAATATAGATGAATGTTTATACAGAGGTGGCAATATGAAAAAACTGATTTCCGTTTTAATTTGCATTGCACTGATTTTCAGTACGGTATGCTTCAGCTCGTATGCAGCGGAGGATACAATAAGATATTCGGTTGACGCCAAGCCGTCGGGAGCGTACAACAGCAGCGACAGCCTCCGCGTCACAGGCTGGGCGTTCGACAAGACGGGAGCAACGGTACGCTGCTATTATAAAATTGACAACGGCCCTGAGGTAATGACCGACCCTGTTATACGAAATGATGTTAAAGCCGCTTTCCCGACTGAGTGTTCACAGCTTGACTGCGGATATAATCAGGCTATTTCCGTCAGCAGTCTCAGCTTCGGTCAGCATACATTTACTTTTATTGCCAGAAGCAGCAATTCCTCAAGAACGCTGGCTGAAACAACCTTCACCGTTGCGGGAATAAAATCCGACTGCAACACAATTCCGTCGGGTACATATGCCGTCGAAGACACAAGCGCTCTGACCGTTGTCGGCTGGGCTTTTAATTACGACGGAAGCAATACGGACTGCTATTATAAGATTGATGAGGGTGACGAAATTCTTCTGCCTCATTACAACAGACAGGACGTTGTAAACGTGTTCCCCGGCAGCTGTACTCAGCTTGACTGCGGCTTCAATTATCAGATTCCCATATACGAATTTACGGTCGGCACTCACAGCTTTATGCTTATTGCAAGAAGCGGAAATGTTTCCAAGGTTATAGGCACATCGGAATTTACAGTCACATGTCAGTCCGCAGGCTTTCAATCCTCAGCGGATTATTATCTTAAGGATACATATATACTCGGTTCAACAGAGCTTGTCCATCTCGGAGGCTGGGCCTTTGATACAAACGGCGGGGAGACACGCTGCTATTATCAGATTGACGGCGGTGCTTTGACGCTTCTCGCACCCGATAACAGAAAGGATGTTATGAACGCGTTCCCGGGCAGCTGTACTCAGCTTGACTGCGGATACAGGACAGATATATCAATCGCCGGAATAGGTAAGGGCGAGCATACATACAAGGTAATCGCAAGATGCGGCAGAGTATCCGAAGTTATCAAGGAAAGCAAGTTTAACGTTATCAGTACAGACGGTAAGCTGAAGTCTCATCCCGAGTTCGTTCTGAGCGGAACATACAATCTCGGCAGCCAGAACACCGTAAGGGTAAAGGGATGGGGCTATAATACATCGGCCGAAACCGTGAAATTCTACGGCAGCTTTGACGGAGGAAAAGAATTTTATCTTACAACAGAAGACCGTCCCGATGTGTATAATTCCGAAGGAGAGTGCTATCACGTTGACACGGGCTACAGCGTTGAATTATACCTCGGAAATCTCAGCGCGGGTACGCATTCCTTTACCGCAAGAATAGTAAGCGGAGACAAATCCGATGTTGTCTGCACAAACTCGTTTACGGTTGTAAGACCGACATATTCCGTCAGCTTTAACGCAAACGGCGGCTCAGGCGCGCCTGCACAGATGACGAAGACCTTCGGCAAAAACCTTGTGCTTCCGACAGCGGAACCGACCCGTGAATATTATAAATTCATCGGCTGGAATACACTTTCTGACGGCAGCGGCGAAATGATTGACGGCAGCTATAAATACAATAACAGCGCTACTCTCTATGCCGCATGGGAGCATGAAGAATTTGAGCTTAACGCGGATTCCGCGCTCAGCTTTGACGCAAAGGCAAAGCTTATTTACGGCGCTGAGCTTACAGAAATCACAGCGGCGGAGCTGAAGAATAATTTTGCGAATACAAGCAAAGCTGTCAGCGGCTCCGATATTGTGACGGGAACGGAAATTTCAATATCGGACGCGAACGGAGTTTACGATACCGCTCAGACAGTCATTCTCGGAGATGTAAACTGCGACGGTAAAATCGACGGAACGGACGCTGTTGTTGTTTCATGTATTGTGAACGGTATGCTTGACGAAACACAGACAGGCAGGGCGGTTTATTCGGCTGCCGACTGTCTGCGTGACTCGAAAATAAATTCAGACGATGTCGGCAAGCTTGTACAGGCCGGACTTCTGAATGATACTGTTGACCAGAACGCGGTTCCCTCGCGCGGATATTACGACACCGATTTTACGGTAGCCGAAGGTGAAACAACTTCCTGCGGCGTTACCTTTAACGGCAGAACCGTACCGGCGCAGTTCAGCTCGGACGTGGACGGTGCGCAGTTTGTTCTGAATGCGGCATGTGACGGATTCAATTTCTACGGCATTAAGTATTCCTCCGATACCTATGCAAAGGGTACGGTGACATATCAGCTTAACGGCGCGGATTATTCAGAGGTTTTCTTCCTCGAGCCTGCCGAAAACGGAGAATTCTGCTCTTTCATTGACGGAGTTTTTGAAAACGAAAGAAGTACAAAGCTTGTTTCCGTAAGCGTTGAACCGCTTAATGCGGCATCCTTCAGCTTTGATATCAGGGGTATTTCGGTGTTCAACCGTGAGGTCCCCGATACAGTGACATATTTTGAAAATGAAAGCATAAAAATAGGCGTTAATATGGAATGGGGCGGAGCGCTGAGCTATTATGAGGACCTCGATTCCAATGTTCAGGCAGTTTCCGATAAAGGAATAATCCGTATAGATACCGACGCCGCGCAGAGATACGGCACGGAATCGCTTAACAACAGCGTCAACCTGATTAACTGTCACGATACGGGCAGACTTGTTCAGCAGTCGTATTACGGCACAACAAATTACGATATGGGCTTCTTCAACGGCCATTACTGTGCCTACAATCCCGTTCAGGGAGGAAATATGTATAACGACAGCAGCAAGATTGTCGACCTGAGAACTGACGGCGAAACGTTGTATGTCAAGTGCCGTCCGCTCGACTGGGCTAAGGAAAAGGAATATATAACCGATTCATATATGGAAGCTTCGTATACTCTCTGCGGAGATATGCTTAAAACAAGCTGCCGCTTTGTGGATTTTTCGGGATATGATTCCGCAACAACAGGGCAGGAGATACCGGCATTCTACGGTGCGGCGACAATGGATAAGCTCTATTATTACGGCGGAAACGAACCGTGGACTGACGGCGAGCTTTCAACTATGGAAGGACTTGACGAATATCTTTACGCGCATTATCCCGCGGTTAAGCCGACTGAACACTGGAGCGCTCTTTCGGGTGAATTCGATGACAGCTTCAGTATAGGACTGTATATCCCCGAAACCGAAAACATGCTTGCGGGTGTTTACGGCTCCGTAACGGCTCAGACGGAAAACCCCGACACATCAAATCCGACCTCTTATCTTGCAGGTCAGAAGGTGCTTCTTTTCCGGAGCTTTGATCCGATTGAGTATGATTTTTATATTGCGACGGGAACTGTCGGCGAAGTCAGAAACAGCTTCAAAAGCATACATTAATACGAAAACAGATTATCAGATGGGGGCTGTCGTCTTCAGCGCAGACCGAAAAAGCAAATTAACAGAATAATTAAGAATAAGCAGTTTTAAGAAAATCATTTTATTGATAATCTTAAAACTGCTTTTTACCTTAAGATTGTTTA
>JAZUDP010000070.1:0-8748 GCA_045639705.1 Acutalibacteraceae bacterium | reverse complement strand
GGATTTTATGATGAAGAATTCTTCAACTGCTACGGCGGCTTTAAGAATGCACTTAAAACAAACATTGATGTTGCGGGAATCCGGGATGATTTATCGAAGTATAAAGCGGTAATTATTCCGAATCACCGGATAACGACCGATGAACAGGCTGCAAAAATAAAAGCTTATGTTGAAAACGGCGGCATTGTTATTCTCAATTCGGAGTCTGGTTCAAGAGATGAATTCAATCAGACGCGTGAGCTGCTTCTGCCGGGTCTGTTTGCGGAAATCTGCGGATGTCACTCTACGGGCAGAGTGAGTGCAGCTGACCTGAAAAAGCATACAGGAGAAAGTGCAGTCAGCTTCCCGGACGGTACGGTCTGCGAGCTGACGGACAGCATTGACGCTCTGTGCTGCGATACCGCTGAAAAATTTGCCGGATACACCTCAGGCAGACTGAAGGGAACGCCTGCGGTTACGGTAAATAAATACGGCAGAGGCAGGGCTGTGCTTTACGGCTTTAACGGATGCAATGTTTATTTTTATGAAGCACTTGCGGAAAATCTGAAAGAGCTTTTGGGCATAAATCCGCTTATCAAAGCCGATGACGGCGTGCTTGTTTCATCAAGAAGCGACGGCGAAAATGAATATATTTTCTGTGTAAACATGAAAGACTCCGAGGTTAAAATTTACCCCGAAGCCCCGATGTCTGATTTGCTTGCAGATAAAACAGCGGATAATGAGTATTTACTCAAGCCGTATCAGACAGCCGTTCTGAAAACAGCGGAATAACTTTAATGTGAATACTGCCGTATATAAAATAATTCCCCCGGAGCAGACAAACAGAATCTGCTTCGGGGGATTATTATGTCGAATTTTCTTTTTCCTATACGCGGCTTAATATCTTCCTATCTTGTCGAAAGGTATCTGTTCGAAACCGTCGGGAATATTTTTAAGAGTATAATTGCCGTTTGCGGCATCTTCAAAAATGTCATCACGGGCTTTCATTTTGTAAACCGCGTTGTCTGTAACATTGCTGAAGCGGTTTGCAGAATCGGAGATTTTACCGATTGTTCCGGGAATATTTACGATGATGTTCTTATTTACATTACTGTATGCAGGGTTCGGAACGAAATCGGGATTATCGGTATCGTTAAAATCGTCGCTGAATTTCTGCATCTGCGGATAGGCTTCTTTCCATACATCGGTCTGCCACGGGGACTCGAACAGAAGCTGCCACATTCCGCCCTCCATCTCCTTGTCACGGCTGTGTGAAAACCAGCCGTTGTTTACAACGCCTTCACGGGCGCGGTCAACATACGATATGCTTGAATCATTGGTGTTTACGACAATATTGTTATATACCTGAAGGTCTCTGCCGCCGCCGAGGTGAAGAGCTATGCTCGGAACGTTTACAAGCAGGTTGCCGTAAATGGTCTGTCCCGAAAGAGCATCGTCCATGTAGATACCGCAGGGCCGGTGACCGTCCGAGCCGAGGTCATATACCGCATTGTATCTGATAACCGTTCCGTAGAAATCCCAGCGTCTGCCTGCGTAAATTGCGCCCGCATCGTCGGTAAGCAGACAAACATCGTGAATATTATTGTATTCAATGATATGATTATTGCCGCCGTAGGTGATTGCTTCGTGCGGAGAATCGTGCATTTCGTTATGGGAACAGATATTTCCCACGCCGCCGAGAGAGCATGCCGGCTGATAGGTCTGAGTTATCTCTGACCAGTCGTGGATGTAGTTGTTGTCCGCTTTGTTGTTACCGGGAGTGAGAGTCTCACGGTCACCGCCGTTGAGGTAGATACCTCCCTTACCCGTGCGCGTAATCTCATTTGAGTAAACAAGATTGTCATAACCGTCCACATGGATTGCATCACCCGCAACATTTTTAATCAGGCAGTTTTCCACGGTGTTATTTTTACCGCTGATGACGATTGCATTGCCTCTTGTACCCTTTAAGGTGAAGCCGTCGAAAGTAAGATAACTGACATTTTCAGCATTTATAACCGGCTTGACGGTAACTGAAATGTCAATTGATGAGGAGGACAAATCGCTGTCGGGATAAACATAAACTATACCGTTTTCACGGTCAAGATACCATTCGCCGGGGGCATCAAGTTCCTCAAACACATTAAAGAAATAATAAGGTGCGTCTTTTTTCGCGCCGAACATTCCTGCAAATTTCGGCGAAAGTGTAAGCTTTTCTGCACTGAAGGCGCCAATCGGCGTTGAAGCATCAGCCCAGTCGGCTGTCCAGAAGCCGAACATCCATACATCGTCAAGAGTTTTCCATGAGGAAATTCTGTCGGCAAGCTCGCGGTCTATTTCATAGACATCTGAAGGCGGATTGCGCACTTCTTCCCAGTTTGCGGCTGCCGAGCCGTCGGGATTTTTACCGTAGCCCGCATCGATTACCTTTCCTGTGTAGAGATAATCCGCGTCGGGATAGCGGGCAAGCGCCTGCCGTTTGTCATTGATAAACAGCTCGCAATACAGGTCGCCGACCCAGTCGCCGTCGTATCTTGTGTTGGTGTTATGTGAACCGTAGGGATAAATTTTGCCCCAGTCTTCAGCGGTCAGACCGTATTCTTTCAAGTCGGCGCAGAGTACCCTTTTCTTTGCTTCATCGGAAAGCCTTCCGAGCATCGATTCATCTGCAACCGCTTTAAAGCTGTCGGGCTTAAGAGTTACGCCGCCGTTGAGGATGACCTCACCGTCGCCGTAGGCGCGGTAGGCAACGGGACATTTTTCAGTACCCGAATCCGCTGCCGTAAAGGAAAGAGAATCCACTCTGTACTCCCCTGCTTTTACTGCAACCGTTATGCCGTTTCTGCCTGTTTTGTCGAGTGAACGGACGGTGTCACGGGCTTTCTCTATCGTTGCAAAGGGCTTTTCAAGGCTGCCGTCGTTTCCGTCATTGCCGTCGGGAGCAACATAAAAATCGGCATTTTCGATAAGCTCACGCTTCTTTTCGGTAAAGGTTGAAAGGTTGGTCGGAGCAGCCTGAGGTTCGGCGTGTTTCAAGCGGTAATCATAGGCTGCAGGTATTGCAATGGGCGCATAACCGACCGCAACAACGAGAAGCAGTGAAAGCGCGGCGGGGAATGCTTTTTTGCCTCCCGCTTTCAAAACCAAAACAAAGGTCAGCGTGAAGAATATGCCTACAATTCCCGTAATAATTTCAGCCGAAAGTGTGGAATTTTTTGCATTTAAAATAATATTGTTGATCAAAAAGATAAGTCCGAAAATTACAGCGAGTGATGCGGCAGTAAAAATAATCGCTTTAAGTACGGGCTTTTTGTTATTTTTCGCCTTCTGATAAAGAAGTCCGAAAAGAAGAACGGAAATACCCCACAGTGCTGCGCTTATGCCGTAAATAACAACCTTGAACGGCGGGAACGAATAGCTGAAAAGAGCCGTTCCGGCGCATGCGAGGAGAAAAACAAGAAAAGCCTTAAGATTAAGCTTTTTCATAATATACCTCTTTTCTTCGTTTTTTCTGTATTATACAGTAAACTTTTAATGCGGTCAAGATTTTCAGCAATAAGCTGTACGCTTTAATGCTGATACTTTTCAGCCCTTGATTTTCAGTAGAACAATTTTACAGCCATGAAGACAGAACAGAACGGAAAAGATGCATTTCCTCTTCCGTAGGTATTTTATCTCTGCCGTTGAACGTATCCGGAATCCCGAGCTGTTCATATTTGCTCTGCCCCATCGGGTGATATTTTATCAGGTCAATTCCTTTTAGATTTTTTAATGTTCCTGCGAGTTCTTTAATTTTTTCGGCATGGGAATTTTCGGTGTTTATTCCGTGAATCAGAATACAGCGCAGGCGGATTTCTGCGCCGAGCGAGTCGGCTTTTCTCAGATTATTTTCAATCATACTGAGGTTTCCGCCGGTATTCTCAAACAGTCTTGCGGGATCGCTGTCCTTGTAATCCCACAAAAACGTGTCAACCGTTTCAGCAAGCTGCGGAAGATATTTTCCGGCGAACATACCGGAGGTTTCAAGTGCGGTGTTTATGCCGTCCGACTTCGCCGAGCGCAGCAATTCGAGTGCCGCATCAGCCTGAAGCATCGGTTCTCCGCCCGAAAGGGTGATTCCTCCGAGATTTCCGTAAAACGCCCTGTCGCGCCCGACAGCCTTCATAATATCTCCGGTTTCCATTTCATAAACCGAAGATTCAATCGCCTTTGAAGGGCACAAATCAACACAGCTTCCGCAGGAGACACATCTTTCACGGTCAATATACCGCGAGGGTTCAAATTTCTGTGCGCCGCAGCCGGTATCAATACACTGTCCGCATCCGATACATTTTTCCGCATGGAAAAGGATACGGCGTTCTGCTGTCATTCCCTCCGGATTATGACACCACCGGCATTTCAAGGGGCAGCCCGCAAAAAACACAGTCGTCCGGACACCCGGTCCGTCGTGGACGCAAAATCTCTGAATATTAAAAATACGAATTTTCAAACCGTGCCCTCCATCTGCCCGATAATCATATCCTGCCACTGACGGTTGAGCGTCACGAACCGTGCGTTCCAGCCGGATACACGCACGGACAGCGTCGGATAGTCCTCGGGATGCTGCTGTGCATCACGGAGGCAGTCGGTACTAGCCACATCGAGCTGCATAAAATAACCGCCCAGACGCACAAAGCCGTCCATCAGAGAAACGATTGCGGTAATGCCTTCCTCTCCCCGGACATTTTCGGAAAGCAGACGCACATCAAGCGCCGCGCCTGTGGTCTGCCGCGCAAGCTCACATTTGCAATACGAATTAAGTATCGCCGTTACGCCGTCCAAATCCGTACCCGGAGTCGGCGAGAGATTTCCGGACAGCACCTTGCCCGCACAGCAGCCGAAGGGCGTCGCCATACGGTATGGAGCCCATTCAATCTGTCTGCCGAAGGTTGACACGCCTGAAGGAAAGCTTATCGGAAGACCTTCGCTCTCTTCCCTGCAGAAGTCGGAAAACCGAAGCAGGAGATGCCTTGCAAACCCGTCGACCTCATCGTTGTCATTGCCGAAATAGCGGTAGTGACTGACAGCATACTGCCGCAGCGGCTCATAACCCTGCCAGTTGCCTCTTAGAATATCCATCAGCTCTGAAAAGCAAACCTTCTTTTCGTCAAACACAAGCTTTTTTATGGCGTAAAGGGAGTTGACTGTATCGGGCAGTCCTCCGATATGAGGTGAAACAATATTATATACAGGACCTCCTTCAAGATAGGAAAGTCCCTTTTCGATGCAGCCCTGCTCAAACAGGGAAACCGCCGTGCAGGGCGTACACTGACGCCATTGCCAATCCTTCGCCGGAACCGCGGTATCCACAAATTTGTTTTTGCGGTCATTCACAATCTGCGTAATCTGCCCGCGAAGGTCAGCCTCATAGGCGGCGAGCAGCTCATCAAAAGAGGAAAAATCAACATCGGAGGAATAACCCTTCAGTGTAACCTGCTGCAGCAGACGGAGCGAATCAAAAGGAACATATGTGAAATAGGTTTTTCCCGGAATCTGTACCTCCCAGCAGCCGTCATTGGCAAATTTTTTAGCTTCATCCGATGAATATCCGTAATCGGTCAATGCACGCAGAATCAGTTCTTCGTTATATACAGCCAGTATTCCGCCGCCGTGGCGGATGACCTCAGCAACCCGGCGCTTCAGTAAATCATCCGTGTGCGAGTTAAGTCTGACTGTTGTTGGAAAATCGCTGATACCGAGTTCCTCGATTATTTCAAGCACCATATAAGTCACATCGTTGGTGATTTCGTTTCCGTTTTCGTCAACACCTGCCAGAACGATGTTCTGATAATGCTGAGCATCGCCGCTGCCGTAATCGCCGCCCTTGACCCATTCGCAGCCCTTGATGAAAAAGTGGGCAAGAATTTCCTTTGCCTGTTCGCGCGTAAGAACGCCGCTTTTAAGGTCTTTTTCAAGATACGGCCCGAGAAGATAATCAAGGCGCCCGATTCCGGGCCAGTTTCCGCAAAGACGAAGGAAGGCAAAAACAAACCATATGCTCTGTACAGCTTCGTAAAAACTGTTTGCCGGAAGGTACGGAACACGCAGCAGCGCTTCGTAATTCTGACGGTATCCGGGACGGTCCTTCAGTTCTGCAAGATACCGTCCGTGCCAGATGTCCATAGCATCCAGGCAGGCAATGCAGCTGAGCAGGAAACGCCGTTTTTCCCCTTCGGTATGAATTTCAAGTGAATCCGAAACATCCCGGCGTATCGCATTTACGCCGCGCTTTAACACCGATTCAAAATCAACCGTGAGATGGCTGACACAGGCCATCTGCCTCTGACCATCTATGTAAAACGGCACAGTATGATTTATGGCATCGCCAAGTGTTGCGGCTCCGCTTATCTTTTCGCCGGGACAGATACGAAGGGGCGCCTGCTCCGCAATAAGACGAATACCGGCATCGTAGCAGTCGAGCGGCGTCATTTCCGGTGATACCGACAAGATGACATGCGGTGTTTTGTCGGTATCACGGCCGTATCTGAAATGCATAGAGTCGTATGCAAAGCGACGGGTCTCTTCGCTCAGAGTGACCGGGCGCGGCTGCGAGTGGATTGTCGGAAAATCCATATTCATTCCCTCCGTATCATTTTTCGATTGCGAAATTTCAATAATATTATAGCTATAATGCATATATTTTTCAATAGCAAACCAGATATTACCGAATCTGAACGCTTTTCTGAGTTCGGTTTAAGCCGCGCGATTACCCCGGCTGTTTTGATATAAGAATCACAATAAGTGAAAAACGCCCTGACGGGAATCAACCTGTCAGGGCATAATCTTTCTGCAATCGTGAGGAATTTGTCAGAAACCGCTTATTAAGTATGGATTCAGATATACACAAGCACAACGCCGACAAGTATACCTAAAAGAGCAAAGATACCCGGCGCTTTTGATTTCCACATAAGAAAAGATTCCGGAAGAAGTTCGCCGAGAACAACATACAGCATTGCGCCTCCCGCAAAGCTCAGAGACAGCGACAGCCATATCGGACTTACCATACCGAGCGAATATCCGATTACGGCACCGATTATTGTCGGAACACCCGAAAGAGCTGCAATCATAACAGCTTTCCACGGTCTGACGCTGCCGGAAACAAGAGGCGCCGAAACTGACATTCCCTCAGGAATGTTATGTAAACCGATAACAAGTGCAATAACGAAGCCCGTACCTCCGGTGATATCGCCGGAATCCGCGGCATATGACGCACCGATAATCATTCCCTCGGGCAAATTGTGCAAAGCAATGGCGGATGCCATTACAATGCCCGCAATAAACAGCTCATGTTTCTTGTCATTAGAATTCGTTTTGTGCATTTCGTAGTGGTCCGAATGAATAAGTTCATTAAGATTATCTGCCGTTTTGGGATGAAGCGAGTCAATATGCTGAACCTCAGGGTTTGTCCGTTTGTCTATAATTAAATTCAGAACGTATATTATAAAAAATCCTAAAAGAACACCCGAAACAACCAGTATCAGCGACATATCGTCTTTGGCACCCTGAGGATGGAAGGATTCGGGGATAAGCTCAAAGCAAACAATCGCAAGCATAACCCCTCCGGCAAAGCCAAGAAGAAGACTGACAGCCTTATCAGATTCACGGTGAAGTGTGCTGCCTATAAGTCCGCCGATTCCCGTTCCAAAGACACCGGAAACAGCAGTAATTAAAATAACCCATCCTAAAATATTCATATAAAATCTCCGTTTCTGTTATACGCAACTAACCGTGAGATATTTTATACTCTTTGTCGAAAAATGTCAACTGAATCTCATATAAAGAACACGGAATAAATGTAAAAATACAGCATAATCATAACTGTTATAACAAAGAACGATGCTTACAAAACACTCCCTCTCCGAAAAAGGCTGCATACTCCTCTCTTTATTTTATAAGGCTCATAAAAAACAGCTTGCCGAAATTGTAATAACAACCCGGCAGGCTGTTTTGTTTATTTATCACCCTTGAGCTTTTGAAACATCTTTGTTTTAATTATAATATCATTCATACCCAGCCTCCAGTTATTTCCGGAGGAAGTTCGCATTATGCAGTTACTGCTTTACAGCATAATTTACAGATAACGTTCCGCAAATTCATAGAAGACTTTTTCGCGAACCGGTCTCATTTCTTTTGCGTCTTCCATAAGCATATGGTCTGAATTCTCATAAGTAATAAGCTCGCAATCAACTCCGCATTCCGTCAGCTTTTCATAAAGCTCAACAGAATTTGAATACGGAACCATGGTATCTTTTTTGCCGTGAACAAGAATTGTCGGCGGCACTTCAGATGATACATTTGCAACAGGACTTACTGCATCGATATCAGCCTTAACTGTTTTTTTAGTAAATGGCAGAACAAGATTACCTGCAAGGAATGATGTGAGGAGATATCTGTTCTTTTCAAGCGTAGTTTTTCCGCTGCCGTTTTCATCAAAAAAGTTTGACGGCGTTGCATTACCTACAATAAAAGCGATGGGAATCGGTGAGGTCTTATAACGGGTAAAGCCGTAAAGCGCGGAAAGATGAGCGCCTGCCGAATGGCCCGCAACAATCATTTTTCCTGTTTTAAAGCCTTTCTGTTCAATTATTTCCTTTGCTTTTGCAACAGAAGCTTCAACCTCGTCAACCATATCAAGAGCGTTCACCTTATCCTGAAGCATTGAATAATCAATAGCAACTGTAGCAAAGCCGGCTTTTGCACCGTCCATACATTCTTTTGCAAACATAGTCT
>JAZUDP010000069.1:0-38821 GCA_045639705.1 Acutalibacteraceae bacterium | reverse complement strand
CAAAACAGCACAGAAAGGTCTTGTTGAGCTTAATATGGAAATCAGACTCAAGGACGACAACACCGATTTCATCAACGCACTTGCGGGCATGGAAGGCATCAACAGCGCGGTGCTTGTAAGCTACAACGGCGAATACATGGGTTAAGGTGATAGAATGTCAACACACAAAAGCTTTGATAAAATATGCTGTGTTGTTCTCGCCCTTGTTCTGATTATTACCGTACTGTTTGTCAACGGAGCAAGGCTGGGTATCAGGACTGTTACCAGAGCTCTCGGATATGAAACGAAGCTGTTTGACAATTCGGTTGTTCATACATTGGATATTGTTATTGACGACTGGGATTCTTTCCTTGAAACATGTACCAACGAGGAATATACAAACTGCTCTGTGGTAATCGACAATGAAGCCTTTAAAAATGTTGCTCTGCGTGCAAAAGGAAACACATCACTTACCAATGTCAAGAATTACGGCAACAACCGTTACAGCCTTAAAATCGAGTTTGACAAATACGACAGCACGAATACATATTACGGACTTGATAAGCTGTGCCTCAACAACATCATTCAGGACAACACCTATATGAAGGACTATCTGACATATACGATGATGGGTGAATTCGGCGTTGCTTCTCCGCTTTGCAGTTATGTTTTTATCACAGTCAACGGTGAGGACTGGGGACTTTTTCTTGCGGTTGAAGGCATAGAGGATTCATTTTTACAGCGCAATTACGGCAACGAAAACGGGGACCTTTACAAGCCCGACAGTCAGCAGATGGGTGGCGGCAGAGGTAACGGTAAAGGCTTTGATATGGAGGATTTCAATGAGAAATTTAACAAATCCGAAGAAGAACAGACAACGCAGGCAGACAGTAAATCCAATATCACAAATAACGGTACCGAAATAAAATCCATGGCGTTTCAGCCTATGGCAGAGGGCGGACAGCGAGGCGGCAGAATGCAGCAACCTGACGGACAGAGAGGCGGCTTCGGAGGCGGAATGAACGGCAATCCTCCCGAAATGCCAAACGGTGAAATACCGCAGATGCCTAATAGTCAACAAGGAGGAATACCTCCCGAAATACCGAGCGGAGAAACGCCTCAAATGCCTGATGGCGAGCAGAACGGAGAACAGCCTGAACTTCCCGACAGCAAAAAACCCGATGCGTCCGAAGATGAGCAGAGCGGCACTCCTCCCGAAAAGCCGGACGGAGAAGTTCAGAACGGCGAAGCTCCGCAAATGCCGCAGGGCGGCTTTGACGGTAAAGAAGACAGCAAGGAAGGCGGTCCCGGCGGTGGAATGGGCAGCGATGATGTAAAACTTATATATACAGATGACGAGTTTTCGAGCTATTCCAATATCTTTGACAATGCCAAAACCAAGGTCAGCAGCAGCGACAAGAAGCGGTTAATTGCATCGCTGAAAAACATTAACGAAAACACGGATATTGAAAATTCGGTTGATATTGAAAGCGTAATAAGATACTTTGTTGTTCATAATTTTGTGCTGAATTTTGACAGCTACACAGGCTCAATGATTCACAATTACTACCTTTATGAAAATGACGGTCTGCTTTCAATGATACCGTGGGACTATAACCTTGCGTTTGGTGGATTTCAGTCCATGGGCGGAGCAGAGTCGCTTGTGAATTATCCAATTGATTCACCCGTTTCGGGCGGCGACACGGATTCAAGACCCATGCTTGCATGGATTCTGAACAATGAAGAATATACTCAGCAGTATCATGACCTTTTCGATGAGTTTATTTCCGAATATTTTGACAGCGGAAAATTTGAAGCAGAAATCAGCAGAGTTAAAGAAATGATTTCTCCTTATGTCGAAAAAGACCCGACAAAATTCTGCACATATGAGGAATTTGAAAAAGGTATTGAAACATTGGAAAAATTCTGTCTGTTAAGAACTGAAAGCGTCAGCAAACAGCTTGACGGAACAATCGGCTCAACAAGCGAGGCACAGACAGATAAAACAAATTTTGTAAAAGCTGAGGGAATCACAATCTCCGATATGGGTTCAATGGGCAATATGGGTGGAAAAGGCGGTAACGCTGAAAATATGAAAACGCCCGAAAATAATCAGGAAACTGCAGAAGGAACAACCCATCCCGAAAAGCTTGACGGTGAAAATACCGACGGAAATCAGAATTCATCACCGCCTGATTTACCCGACGGAGAAATGCCTCAAACATCCGACGGCAGCCAAAACGGTAAAGAAAACAACGGTTCTGACAGACACGGCGAAATGAATCTGCAGGGATTTCAGGCAAATATGACCGGAACCATTATTTTTTCGGCAATCAGCCTTGCTGTATTGATATTCGGAATATTCTTTGCGTTCTTCTATCGCAGAAGAAAATAATATCAACAGCTTCTCTTTTTTGGCGTAACTGCTGAGTTTACTTCCGACAAATCAGCGGTTACCAAGGCGGCACATACTTATCGGGCGTCTTCCAATCATTTTTGCATTGTCTTTCACCTTCTTTTTCAGTCGCTTTTTTAATCAAAAGTGCACCGATATTAACCTTTTTTCAACTCCTGCCCGATTAAAAGTATGTGCCGCTGATTATTATTATCAGTAAAACTAAACTCCTGGTATTATCAAAATGACATACCGGGAGTTTAGTTTTGTTGATATATTCTTGACCAATGCTAACGTTTTTCCACCACGCAATTGAGCAAAGCGGGGTTTTTATATTCTGCGGTTGTAACGTCAAAAACCTCTTCATAACCATCTTCAAAAGTAAATCTCAAAAGTTTAAGGTCGCTGCTATCTGATATCATCTCCTGTTTCACAACCTTAATGGATAGAATCCTGCCAGACGAAATATCATCGTACATTAACTTCATACGCTTGGCACCTTCAGTTATTTCATCTCCCGATACAGTATACATTCTCGGCGTAGATGAAACTGTTTCAGACAGTTTTTCTTCATAATATACAGTATCAAGTTCAACCGGTTTCGGAGCAAAAATGTCTTTCAAGCGCTCTTTGGTTCTATCTTCAAGTTGCTTGTTATCGGTACTGATATAATACTGCCTTGTGGTCTCAAGCTTTTCGGGACCCTTTTTCTTTTTGTTCGAAAATGCATCAATTATTTGATAATTGGTGCATTTTTCGATTTTACTGCAAACAAGCCACAAGCAGTATAACATGACTGTGATGCATTTCCTAAATCAGGTCACAGATTCCGGCTGCGCCGCGCCTGCACATGAAAATTTCATCGATTATGCCGCGTTATACCTAAAATAGCAGATGATTTTTTTGTATTTTTATCAAAATTTAATAAAAATATTGCAAAAATCCGTACAATTCCGTGTGAATTATTACATTTCAGAATATTGAATCTCGTTTTCTCAACAAATATGCAAATTTTATAAAAAATGTTACAAATTTTATCATTTGTCTTGATTTTTTTATGCAAGAATGTTAAAATATTATCAAGAAATAGGTGGTGACGCTTTATGAAAAAAATAATCGCAATGGCACTTTCAATCGTGCTGATTACCTGCTCTGTAATTTTAACAAGTGCAAGTCAGCTTCGCGGTGATGTTGACAAAAACGGCAAGGTTAACTCGTCGGACGCGCTTGAAATCCTTTCCTATTCAGTCGGATTTACAAAGCTCATTGACAAGACGGTTGCCGATGTAAACGGCGACGGAATAATCAATTCGACAGACGCTCTTCTTGTACTGGATATAAGCGTCGGTAAGGTGAATCCGACTTCATCAACAGTAAAAACTACAACCAAAACCACAACGAAGGCTACAACTAAGGCAACAACAAAAACCACAACTAAGGCTACAACCAAAGCAACAACTAAGGCTACGACAAAAGCTACAACAACAACGACAAAGAAAAAAGTCACATACAGCTGCCCGTATGAAACCACTCCGGGTGACACTGTAAAGCTTCCCTCAGGTCTTAATGCGAAGCACAAGCGTGCATGGGCACTCACCAAAAACGGTATTAACATCAAGATTTCACGCATTGAATACGGTCCGGCTTTAACACAGAAATTTGACGCAAGCATCAACAAGCAGATTGTAAATCCCAAAACAATTACTTACAATCCCGCATGCACAGTTGCGGTTATTACCTGCGACAGTCCCACAAGACTGAACATTTCAAAAGGTACATCGATGACCACAACCGAGGCAAACGCAAAAGCAAACGGTGCGGTAATTGCAATCCCCGGCACAAAGTCTTCCTACTGGCAGGAATACACCGCAACCATACGTTCAGGCTCAATTTACAAAAAGTATACAGGCAAAAATACAACTACCGCCCCGAACCTTGTTATGTTTAAGGACGGTACATGGAAAATTCAGTCACTTAACAATTCGGAGGCAGAGGCAGCAATAAAAGCGGGAGCATATAATTCCTTCTATATTCAGGATAAAATTCTTGTGGACGGAAAATTCTGCTCCAACTGGGGAGACAAGGTTTACCGCAACCGCTCCTTCCTCGGTCAGATAGACAAAACCCATTACGTTATGATTGCAACTGAATTTATGCCGATAAAGAGCGTCGCAGAGGTTATGCAGAAGTACGGCGTTAAAACCGCAGTTATGGTCTGCGGCGGAAACTGCACAACGATGTATGTTCAGGGCATCGGCAATTCCACCAATTCAACGGGTGCAAGCATTAAAAACATGAACAAAGTCGGATACTACGAAACCGAATGGTATGCACTCAAGGGAATGATGGACGGAAAGCATCAGGGCGGTCCGTGTTCGGACGAATATGACTGTATTTATTTCAAGTAAAAACAACCTTTCCGGAGCAGGCTGATGCCTGCTCTTTTTTTGTCTGTAAATTGATATTTCCGATTGTTTTGTAAAATGTAATATGATATAATCAAGCTAAACTTAACAGACGGAGGGATTGCTGTGAATAAATACGGTTTTTTCAATAAGCTTAAGGAAAACGCTTTCTGCGGATACTGGCAGAAACGAATCATATCGGAGCTTGAATTCCTGCTCGAAATGTCAAAGGCCGAGGACGGAAAATATGACGGCGAGCTGCTTTCCTGTGCCGAAAAGCTTTACGGCATTTATCAGAATGACGGCGCTCTGACCAAAAGCGTTGTGCTTGAAGCTGAAAAGGAGCTTTCGCATTTCAGTGCGCTGACGCATGAGTACGATGTAAGCTGCGTTGCTCACGCGCATATCGATATGAACTGGATGTGGGGCTTTCAGGAAACCGCCTGCGTTTCCGTTGACACCTTCAGAACCATGCTCAGACTTATGGACGAATATCCCGAATTTAAGTTTTCACAGTCACAGGCTTCGGTTTACAATATAGTTGAAAAGTATTATCCCGAAATGCTCGAAAAAATCAAAGCAAGGGTCAGAGAAGGCAGATGGGAAATCACCGCCTCAACATGGGTCGAGAATGACAAAAACATGTCGGGCGCGGAGGCAATGGCGCGCCACCTGCTTTACACGAAGAAATATCTTTCCGGACTTTTCTCATTCGATGAGGATGAGCTGCAGATTGACTTTGAACCCGATACCTTCGGACACAATGAAAACATGCCCGAAATCCTTTCGAACGGCGGCATAAAATATTACTATCACTGCCGCGCATACAATGACGAATACATATACAACTGGGAGGCTCCGTCGGGCAAAAAGGTGCTTGTTTTCAGAGAGCCTACATGGTACAACCAGGAAATCGACGCCAATCTGTTTGTCAATGTTCCCGCGTTCTGCAAGCACTGCAAAACAAAGAACTACCTCAAGGTTTACGGCGTAGGCGACCACGGCGGCGGACCGACAAGGAAGGACATTGAAAGACTTATTGACATGGCTGAATGGCCGCTCATGCCGACTATTCATTTTTCGACATTAAAGGATTACTTCATCAGACTTGAAAAGGATAAGGATAATTTCCCGACCGTCAGGCAGGAGCTTAATTATATTTTCACAGGCTGCTACACCTCGCAGTCGAAAATAAAGCGTGCAAACAAAATCGGCGAGGACAGACTTTTTGCCTCTGAGGCGCTTGACGCTCAGGCGGCACTCACCTGCCCCGGTTTCAAAACCGCAAGTCCGTTTGAATACGGCTGGAGAAAAATTCTTTTCAATCAGTTCCACGATATTCTCCCCGGCTCAGGCGTTTCCGATACAAGAGAATATGCCCTCGGTGAATTTCAGAAGGCTGTTGCCGCGGCTGACATAAACGCAGGTCACGCAATGGAATCAATCTGCAGGAATATTGATACATCCGCTTTTGATATCGGCGAAGAAACGGCAGATTCTGTCGGCGCGGGCGTCGGCTATGAAACCTCCGACGGCGACGGCTACCGTTTCCCGACCGCAGAGGCAGGCAAGGGCAGCGTAAGAATTTATAATATTTTCAACCCGACAAATATTGACCGTGAGGAAAATGTTCCGCTGACGCTGTGGGATTTCTGCGGCAGAGACGACAGAGTTCTTGCATACGGTACTGACGGAAACGAACTTCCGATACAGGGTTACGGTCAGGATTTCCGCTACTGGGGACACCGCTATGCCAAAATGAGCGTTTTCGTAAAGGTTCCCGCTCTCGGATATACAACGGTAATTTTCCGCAGGGAGAAGTCCGAAAAGAATTACACCGTCAGCGATACCTGCGACCATACCTCAGACGCACCGATAGTGCTTGAAAACGAAAAGCTCCGCGCCGAGTTCAAATCCGAAACAATGGAGCTTATAAAGCTTACCGACAAGACAACGGGCAGCAATCTTATTTCCGAGCCTTCCTGCTCGTTCAGATTAATTCATGAGAAAAACGAAAACGGAATGTCCTCATGGAGAGTAGGAAAATATATGAAGACGGTTAACATCAACAGGGAATGCCGTGTTCATATTGATAACGAGACTCACGGGAAACTGAAAAGCTTTATCAATTACTCAGTCGGAATTGAAAATTCAACCGTCAGCGTCTGCGTCTCGCTTGAGAAGAACAGCGGCAGACTGAAATTCTCCGTCAGCGCCGACTGGCGCGAGTTCGGCAACAAGGAGTTTATTCCGCAGCTTCAGTTCTATGCGCCGCTTGCGTTTGATACTCCCCTTTCACGCTGCGCGATTCCGTTCGGCACCATTGACAGACCTGCAATTGACCACGATGTTCCGTGTACGGGCTTCATGGCTGTTCCCGCCGGAAAAGGCAGAGCGGTTATGCTTATGAGCGACTGCAAATACGGCTTCCGCAATTTCGGAAACGGTATGCTCGTTGACCTTATCCGCTCCTCCGACGCGCCCGATACGATGCCCGAAATCGGTTCTCATCCCATCTCACTGGGTCTTGCTGTTGCAGATTATTCCCGCGACAGCCTTTTCGACGAATACAACACCTTTATACATCCCGTCAGTACATTCGCAAACAGCGCTCACAACGGCACTCTGCCTGTTTCAATGTCGGCGATAAAGGCTGAAAACGCACAGCTTACAGCGGTTAAGCAGGCTGAAAACGGAGACGGAATAATCGTAAGACTTTTCAACCCCGACGATTCCGCAGCTGACGCAGGGCTTACATTCTGCAGGGAAATCTGCGGCGCGGAAAAGGTCGGATTTACCGAGAAGAAGCTCGGTGACCTGTCCGCTGAAGGTAAAAAACTCAGCATTGAAATTCAGCCTAAATCAATTGTTACATTAAAAATATACTTTAATAAATGAGGTGTTCATATGAAAAAAGTCGCACTTTTCGGAGATTCAATAAGAATGAACTATGCCCCCGAGGTAATAAAGCTCCTCGGTGATGAATACGAGGTCATAAGTCCCGAGGAAAACGGAAGATTCTGCACCAATCTTCTGCGTCAGGTTTTTGATTACGGCTCCGACATTGAGGGCTGTGATGTCATTCATTTCAACACAGGCGAATGGGATGTCAGCGATGTTGTCGGCGACGGAGTTTTCACTCCCGAGGATGTTTATGTAAGCACAGTTATCCGCATTGCCGAGTACCTTAAAACAAAAGCCGGAACAGTTATCTTTGCCACTTCCACTCCCGTTACAACGCATCCTCAGAACGATAACAAAGACATTATGCGTTACAATGAGGTTATTGTTCCCGAGCTTGAAAAACGCGGAATAATCATTGACGACCTCTGGACTCCCGTAAATGCCGACAGAGACAGATTTATCCGCAGCGACGACGGCATTCATCTGACGGAGGAAGCCATAAAAATGTGCGGCGGCATTGTTGCGGATATAATCAGAAAATACGCGGAATAATTAAGCACGGCAGATTCTGAACGGAGGTTATACCGTGAAAAAAACTGAAATATCAGATAAAGAACTGAGCGAAAGAATAAAGCTCAGTCACAGAAGAATGAGCGAGCCGTTTTACGATATTGATAACGTTTACGCTTCGGACTGGAACGGCTGGCCCGGCGACAAGGAAGGCAGAGCGCTGCTCGCCTTTGTGTGCCTTATGAACGCGGGTGAAGCGGAAATACCGTGCATGGAGAAGCTTATTAAAAAGCTGCCCGAATGGCTCAACGAAAAGGGTTATATAGGCGAGATTAAAGACGAATTCTATGAGCAGCAGCTTTCAGGCCACAGCTGGCTTCTGCGCGGTCTTTCCGAATATTATGAAAGATTCGGAAAGACGGAAATACTCAGCTATATCAGCGGAATTGTCGAGAACCTTTATATGCCGCTTTCGGGAAAAATCTCCGACTATCCCCTGCTCAGAAGCAAAGGAAAAAATGACGGCGGCGTTGACGGTCACACTGCTGAAGAATCTGACGGATGGCTTCTGTCAACTGACACCTGCTGCGCGTTCATGAGCATTGACGGACTTTCGCATGTATATCAGATTACAAAGGATGAAAGAATTCTTGCGCTTCTTGACGAGATGACGGACGCGTTTATGAAGATAGACAAGCGCGGAATCAGGGCGCAGACCCACTGCACTCTTACAGCCGCGCGCGGAATGGTCCGGCTTTATCAAATTACCGGCAGCGATAAATATCTTGAAAACGCAAAAGCGATTTTCAGACTTTATGTTGATTACGGAATGACCTACACCTATGAGAATTTTAACTGGTGGGGACGTCCCGACAGCTGGACCGAGCCTTGTGCTGTTATAGATTCGCTGATGCTTGCGGGCGAGCTTTATAAAATTACAGGTGAACCCGGATACCGCACGCTTGCGGCAAGAATCTATCACAACGGCTTCGCCTCGCTGCAAAGGCCAAACGGCGGAGCGGGAACAATGAAAATAGTCTGTGAAAATCAGGGTATTCTTAAAATGAGCGGTTACGAAGCGAAGCAATGCTGTACAATGCGGCTTGCAGAGGGACTGAGATACATTAAGGATAACCGGGATATTCTGTACGCCGAGACAACAGGCGAAGCCGTAAAGGATGAAAAAGGCGTTTACTTTGACGGCGATATCATCTGCGCTGAAACAGTCGGCGACGAAAATCACACCCTGCATCCGCTTGTTAAATATTACACGCTGACTGAGGAAGAAGTATACAATCTGAGTCAGAAGATAATTTTCAAATAAGCTGCCGAAAAGCAAAAACTGTCATATCGAAGGATATGGCAGTTTTTTAATAGATTAATTATGTTGAAGCAATAAATCTTTCAGATACAAATACATATTGATTTCAGCCGAATTATCAGCCGGCTTCGTGAACATTCCGCTCAACAACAGCCTGCCTCAGTGCAGGAGAAAGTCGGTTGAAATATTCGGAGTAGCCGCCGACGCGGACAATTAAATCCTCATGCTTCTCGGGGTGAGCGAGAGCGTCCTTAAGCTCCTCGGCAGAAGTTGCCGTAACCTGAACCTGAATGCCGCCCAAATTGAAATAGCCCGTAATCATGGCTTTGAGCAATGCGGGATTTCTGCAGACGGTTTTTGACAGCGTAAGGTTGACAACCGATATACCGTCAACAAGCTTCTGAGGAAGCTTTGAGGCAGAGCAAAGCATAGCTGTCGGTCCTTTTACCGCTTTACCTCTCAGCGCGGCAACGGAATCGCAGGTCGGCTGTCCCGCATGACGGCCGTCGGGTGTTGCACCGACAACACGGCCGCTTTGCTCATAACGCGTAAACTGATGTTCTGTAAGCGTAAAGGCATCAAGAAATTCAAGAGTCGGCTTTTTATTCCGGTAAACCGAGAAAACTCTGCGTGCGAATTCCGCTCCCATTCCGTCAGTTTCCGCATTGTCTGTGCCGAAGCAGGGACAGCTTTTAAGCTGAGCGAAAAGCTCCGCGTCCTCAGCTTTCAGACGCGAGAGAAAGTCCTCTGCCGAATACAGCTTTTTATCATAGTAAATATCCTTAACCGCCGCAAGACAGTCGATAACATTTATCAGACCGCTTTCTGAATTCATAGTCCAGTTATAACGTGCGCCGCCGTTGTTGTAATCCTTTGCCCTGTCAATACAGTCATCCCAGAGCAGGGTACGCATTGGATGAGGCAGATATTCTGAACGGTAACGGTAGACATCCTCGGTAAAGTCAATGACCTCCCCGGTAACCGCCTCGGCGTGTCTGCACGCGCCCTCAAAGAAATCCTCAAAGTTTTCCTTTTCGCCGAGTGAGGAATACAGATAATCCTCAAAGGCTTTCAGCAGATTAACATCCTTGTCGGTGCCGCCCGCATGGGTAATGCCCTCAAGATTTGTTTCCGTACAGCCGCCTCCGCAGAAGCGAAGAAGCTCGCTGTCGGTAATCTGAGGAAATCTTTCGTGAAGCATATCGTGTATGCCCTTTTCGTTATAGAACGACGGATTTGCACTGCCGCAGGCAATATCGTCCGCCGCCGTCTGCCATATATCGTCGGGGGTTTTATCTGTAATGCGAAGCTCAAGCAGAGGACGCCTTCTGCCCTTTATGGCACGAAGCGCCTGCCGTGTAATTTCGTTGTATTCGGGGCCTATGGCGCATGACCACATGTCCACGGCATCAAGGTTATCAAAAAGCCTGCCGATAACATCAGTCAGGTCCTCGCCGTTATAAAGATGCGCAAGTCCGGCATCGGGACAGCCGAGATTGTCACAGCCGTCAAAATAGAATACGGCGTTCCAGCTGACAAGTCCCTCATAATATGTAGCCGCGGGTCTGAACGGAACATTTTTCATCGCGGCAATAAGCTCTGCGTCTGCGCTGACCGAGACAAGGTAATCAACACAGCGGTTCCAGTATGCTTTCATTGAATCAATCATTCTGAGCATACCGTCGCGGAACTCCGCTTTTTCGGTTGTGTCGGGATTTATTTTCAGTATACGTTCGCGATAGGAATCAAAGCCCTCTTTTACAATTCGGGAATAGTTAGGCGAGCCGTGAGTCCAGCCGTAGGGATTATAGCTGATTTTGCAAAAATCCGACATTGCTTTGAAGGCATCCTCAGCACCGGCTTTCCTGCATTTTTCCTCCAGCTTTTCACGCTTCCACTCATAGGTTGCCGCATATATCGGTTTAACTGTGCGATTATCGTAATTCCGCTCAAAAAGTCTTCTGCCGCAGGGATAAAGCTTTTCACCGTCCTCATAAAGGGGCGGCTGCGCCATATCGAACCACTTTGCGTAAGCACAGCAATGGCGATAGAAATAGCCCTTTTCAGGTTCTTCAAACAATCCTGCCGCATACGGCTCGTCTATTGATTCAAAAAATTCAGACAAACATTTTACGCTCATTCAACACATCTCCCGATAATTATTTTTTAAACACAGAAAGATATTTATTAATGTATTTCGCTGTAAGCTCTTCCGTTTTCGCGGTGCAGTCGGGGTCGCATTCAAGGCAGTGACCTGATTTCGGAAATATAATAAAATCATGCTCAACTCCGTTTTCGGCAAGCACTTTTTCAAGCGATACCGCATTGCAGAACGGAACAATCGTATCATGCTCGGCGTGACAGATAACCGTCGGGACTGTATTATTATCAACGTAACAAATCGGAGAGACCTTTTTTGCCGCGGCAAGCGTAGCCCCGGAGTTTCTGTCCTCAAGAGTAATTTTCTTTCCGCAGAGTTTGGAGATAAGACCTAATACAAAGCTTTCATCGCCCATATCGTTTCCGTGAATAAATTTATCAACCGCTTCACCGCTGACCATGTCGGTCGGGCCGCTTAACGATACAACGGCAACAGGCTTTATCGGAGCCTCGTCAACCCTTGAATAGCCGTAAAGCAGTGAAAGATGACCTCCGGCGGAAAGACCTGTCAGCAAAGCCTTTTCGGTCTTAATCCCCTTTTCGGCGCAGAATTCCTTTATCTTTTTCAGTGCGGCGGTGATATCGTCAAGAATGTCAAGTCCGTCTGAGCTTTCGGAAATATATCTGTAGCTCATCGAAGCGGAAACAACACCGCTGTCGGCAAAGCTCTGAATTTCATTCCTGTAGCAGTCCTTGTCGCCGCCAATCCAGCCGCCGCCGTGAATCATAAGCACAAGGTCAATATTCCCCTGCGCATTTTCGGGAAAGGCTATATCAAACAAATTCCTTTCGTGTTCGCCGTATCTGATATCTGTAAAAAGCTCAGCCATTTTCAGCCCCCGTTTCCGGTTATTTTATTATATTATACATCCCCGATACAGGTAAATCAATCCGCAAAGTAAATAATTCATTCAGATTGTGACATTGTTTTGAAAAGAGCATTGTTAAATTGGTATTTGCCGCAGTACCTGCGGAAAATTGTAATTTATCAGAATCTCAAGTGACAACCTCTTGACTGTTTTTTTCTGAATGCTATAATTGAGAAAAAAAGACTGTGCGGTGATAATATGACAGTATTTAAAAGAATAGGCTCTTTTTTCCTTGCGTTATTTGTAACGCTGACATCCTTCCCCATAAGAAATGTTTCACAGCGTGCGGAAGATTTCAGACTTACGGCTTACGCTGTCGGCGGAAATTTCGTTGACGCTTCGAGAATTGATGCGTCTCATTTTGCCGACATTACGGATGTTATTCTTATCAGCGTTTCAAACTTCAACACTGAGGGTGAAATAACATTTGATAAAAATTTTGAAACAATCCTTTCAAACATCAGAAACGCAATGAAGGATTCGGACGCGAACCTGTATCTGAATCTTATCGGCCCGGGCTATACGACCTCGTCATCAGACTGGAACGAGCAGATGGATGACCAGGGAAAGCACCATGATATCGCGTTCAGAAGCGGCAAGCTCGAAAAGAACATAAAAGATGTGCTTGTGAAATACGGATTTGACGGAGTTTTCTTTGATTACGAATATCCCCTCACCAAAGAACACTGGAAGGTTTTCGACGAATTCCTTATTTCCCTCGATAAGTATCTCGGAGACGGTTTCAAAATAGGCTGCGCAATTTCCGCGTGGAATACAAAGCAGTCGAGGAAGGCAATGAAGGTAATCGACATGGTTGAGGTCATGGCCTACGATATGTGGGAAAAGGACGGTACCCACGCGTCACTCAGAAACGCTAAGCAATGCATAAGACAGATGCTGCTTGAGGGCTACAAAAAAGAGCAGCTTGACCTCGGAATTCCGTTCTATGCCCGTCCTGTTACAAAGGATGCCTACTGGTACGGCTATAACGGCTGGTACGACAAGCTTGACGAAAAGGGCTTCTGCCTTGACGAGGGTACGGGTCTTACTTTCTCCTTCAACGATTACAATACGGTTTATGAAAAAACACAGTGGGCAATCAACCGCGGACTCGGCGGCGCGATGGTATGGCATTATTCCTGCGATATTCCCAAGGATAACAGTCTTTCGCTTTTTAACGCCATGTATAACGCAAAAAATGACCTGATAAAAAAATAATATATACAAAATACATGTTAAGTCGGTTGACAAAAGTGTTAATTATACTATAATAAAAGAGTTAAGAATGTTTACAATAAACAGAACATTTTTACAGGAGGAAAAAATATGAAAAAGATTCTTGCAGTTCTGCTTTGCGTCGTTATAGCTGCTCTTGCAGTTGTTCCGTCAGCATTCGCAGCAAAGGATGCTTCACCCGCAGTTACAACAGTAAACTCCGTTGAAGAAGCTCTCAAGGCAAGCGGCGGCGTTTACCCGATTGTTTTCGTCACAGGTATCGGTCAGACATTCTCTTATTATCTTGACGATGCCAGCGAAAAGGTTATGTATCTTCACGGCGAAGAGCATCATTTCAGCACAATGGCAAACCTGTTCCTGCTTGATACCGAAATCACCGAAATCATCGGTGACGCATTCGAAACTATCGGTGACGGCAATATGACAACAGACGAAGCTGTCAGAGTTCTTACTCAGCTTAAGAACAATAAGATTCTTAAGGATAACTTCGGCTCGGTTGAAGCTGCTTCCAACTTCGCAGTTGTTGTCGGTCAGCTAATCAAGACTCTTCTTACAGGTCAGTACAGCGTTAATTATGACAATCTCTGCACACTTGCAAGAAACATTCTTAAGGATAACATCATTGACGAGAACGGCAATCTTCCCGATTACATCCTTCCGTCAACTTATGAGTGTCCCGTAAGCGAATTTGATGTTCAGCCCAACGGCGAAGACGCTTCTTCCTACGGTAAGGGCAGATTCTACAGAGATGTTCCATGCCGTGAGATTCTTCAGGAAATCGGCGAGGATAAGGTTTTCTGCTATAACTACGCACCCTTCGGCAATCTTTCAAAAATCTCTGAGGGTCTTGACCACCTTATCAACGAGGTAATTCTCGGCAAGGACGGTTATTTCCCGAATGCAGGCAAGGTTGTTCTTGTTCCCATGAGCATGGGCGCAGCAATGGTAAGCCAGTATCTCTACAACTGTGAGCAGGCGGGCAAGGATCCCCATGTTGCAAGAGTTGTAAGCGTCGTAGGCTGCTGGAACGGCAGTGACATCATGGCTGACCTTATCGAAAGAAAGTACGTTGAGAATTCCAAGGAACTCTTCTATACAAAGTGGCCCGTTGTTGTCGGCAACGACCAGACAGTAGGTACAATCCTTGATGTCGCAATGCACATCTTCCATCACAATAACCTTTCCCGTCTTATTACCGATGTTCTCGGCGCAATCTGTGACGAGCTTGTTCTCAAGTCCCCGTCAATGCTCGCTCTTATCCCCTGCGACAGATATGACGCTATCAGAGAAGCATATCTCACAAGACCCGGATATGAAAACGTTCTCAAGGAGCTTGACGCTTACCATCAGGTACAGCTTCACCTTAAGGAAAGAATGCAGATGCTCAACGAGAAGTACGGCACAGAGTTCTACTTCATCAGCGGCTACGGTCTTGACCTCGGCGGCGGTTATGAAACATACGATACAAGCCGTGACAATTACTCATTCTTCAGCTTCCTTTATTCCGCAAACAAGGTTAATTCCGACGAAATCATTCCCATTCAGTCCACAGCTCCAGGCACATCATATGTTATCAGAGGTCAGAAATTCTCCGACGATTACATGAAGAAGGCTGAGTCAAACGGCACAGCTAAGTATATCGACCCGTTCAGCCAGTCAATCGACCTTTCAACAGCATATTATCCCGACCATGTATGGGTATTCTATCAGCAGGTTCATCAGCTTGACAACAACAACACTGCTCTTAAACTTGCGTTCAAGATTGCAACAGGCGAAATTAACAGCGTAAACGACTGCAAGGATACGTTCCCGCAGTTCAACGACAGCCGTGACCTCAGAGGCATCAACGGCGACCTTGAATCACTTGAAAAGATGGTTGCAGCCTGTGAAGAAACCGGAGAGTACGCAGAAACCGTTGCAGAGGCACAGAAGTATATCGAAAAGGCAAATGCGATAATCGACGCTACAGTTAACGACAGAGACGCTGAGGAAGCATTTGCAAAGGAGCTTAAGGCTTTCAATTCAAGATTCAGCAAGATTATCAAGGGCGAAGACCCCGACGCAGTAAGCGAGCCGTCATTCTGGGACAAGAACGGTGACTCCATCATGGGTACAATTGACACAGTAGTTTATAAGGTACTCAATCACTGGGGCGCATTTGATGTATCGCTTTCGCTCAAGTTCTTCAACCTCTGGATGAAGCTTATATGGCCCTTTATCCCCGTTCTTAATCTTATAAAGTAAAAAATGCAGAACAGTTACAGCCGCGGTTCACTGAACCGCGGCTGTTCGCATAATGATACATATTCCGATGAACGTAGAAAAATGATTCTGTCCGGATTTCATTCACCCGACAAAGCTTTTTATTTTTGAAGCATCCCTGTAGCCCTTCATATACAGGGCGTCAAGACGGCTTTTGTTCTTTGAAAGCGTGGTAACGCCGCAGCAGTTATCGGGAGCGATAACAAGGCATTTTCCCTCTTTTTCGTACTCTTTGGCTTTTATTACCGCGCTGTTGTAAAGTTCAGCTCTGCATCTGAGTGCTTCGGCAATTTTCGGGTATTTCTTTTCAAGCAGCGCCGCTCCCCTGCCGTCGGTTTTACCGTCACGGATAAAATCAACAGGCTTGGTAAGAACAACAACAACCCTGTCACATCCGGATTCGAATGCCTTTTCAATCGGCACGGGGTCGGAAACACCGCCGTCAAAGTACAGTTTTCCGCCTATATCCACGGGTCTGCAGACAACGGGAATACAGCATGACGCGCAGAGGGGACGGTAATTGCTTCTGCCGAAATCATCCATGCCGAAATAACGGGGTTCGGCAGTCAAAGCGTCAGTTGCGACAACTGTGATTGTACCGTCGTAAGCGGCAACCGAGTCAAAGTCAACAGGGTCCTCTCCGCCCTCGTTGGACAGCGTACCGTAAATATAGTCAAGTCCGATATATGAGCCTGTTTTCACAAAATTGTACAGGCTCATATATTCTTTTCTGAAGGCGTAGTCATAATAGAAACGGTAGTTTCTCCCCTTCTGACCCGCCATATAGGTAATAATATTCGCACCGCCCGCCGATACACCGATACAGCGGTCAAAATGTATTTTTTCATCTATGCAGCGGTCGAGTACACCCGCGCCGTAAATTCCGCGCAGGCCGCCGCCGACATCGACAATGCCAATCATTCATTTACCTCATTTCAAAATCGAGTCCATTACATCCTTTTCGAACTGAACGGAGGTCTTTGAGCCCGCACCGCCGTCATAAAGCGAATTTTTCATATAGACAGCTGTGATTCTGTTTGTCGGGTCAATCCAGAAATGCGAGCCGTACATGCCGCTCCAGCCGAAGCTGCCCTCGGGGAGAGTATACTTGTCATCGGTGATAACACGCACTCCGAGGCCCCATTTCTGACTGCCTGCCATGATGCTGTCATCAACAACGGGCGTTCTCATAAGTCTTACGGATTCAGCCGAAAGAATGCGCACGCCGTTTGCGCCGACGCCCCCGTTGAGAAGCATTTCCGCAAATTTGCTGTAATCCTCCGCCGTGGAGGCAAGTCCGCCGCCTGCACAGTAATATGTTGTCGGGAAGTTTGCGAAAACCGTGCCGGGAGTTGAATCGGCAGGTACGGATTTCCCGTCCCCGGTTCTGTTGTGAATACCTATCATTCTGTCAAACTGTTCCGCTGTGGGGGCGAAGGTTGTGTCCTTCATACCGAGCTTGTCAAAGATATTAACTTTAAGATATTCCTCAAATGAAAGGCCGCTGATATTTTCGATAATAGCAGCAACGATATCGTAAGCCGCCGTGCTGTAGGACTGAGCTGTACCGGGGTCAAATTCAAGAGGCTTGTCGGAAAGATACTTTGCAACGGCCTGACATGTTCGCTGCTTCGGAGCTATGCCTGCATATACCATTTCGCCGAGAGTACCCGAAGCGACTCCGCTTGTGTGAGAAACGCACTGATAAACCTTGATGCTGTTCTGTGCGGGCTTGTCCGCAACAACCTTGCCGTCCTCAATTTTGCCGACATACATGTTTTCGTATCCGTCAAGGTAATCGGAAACATCGGCATAGATGTCAAGATTTCCGCGCTCATATTCAATAAGCATCGCAACCGCCGTAACAGGCTTTGTCATTGATGCAAGACGGTAGAGAGCGTCCTTTTCGAGTTTCTCACTGCCGACGGTTTTTTCACCGAAAACGCCGTCGAATACACGCTCGCCGTACTGATTTACAAGCAGCTCGGCACCGCCGACCTTACCCTCGGAAATATCTTTATTGATTGTTCTGACTATTTTGCTTTCAAGCTTTTCCGCGTCAAGCTCTTTTGCGAACGAGCCTGCATTCGTGAGGATATCAGTTGTGTAAATACCGGTTGTGGCTCTTACCGTATCCCTGTCAAACATCCTGCCTGTTTTGCCCTCGACTGAAAGATAGAACATTTTTGCATTCTTCGGAACCTTTACGTTTCCGACATCATCAAGCACAATTCCGCTCTTTGATTTCCAATCCTTCTTAATTTCAAGTCCGTCATATTCAAGCTCGCTGTCGCGGTAATAAACCTTTATCTTCAGATTGCCGATATCCTCGGGAGCGTCAAAGGAAACAACGGCTCTTTTCCCGTCAAAGGAAACCTGACTGATTTTTATATTGCCGTCGCCCCTGCCTGTCTGTTCATCGGCAAAGCGGAGAATTTCGGGCTGATATGCGCCGGGATGCTGACCGTGCTGCATACCGTTCACAAATGTAACTGAAGCGTTCTTTGCGTTGGCAGCGGAGGCTGTCGTGCAGTTTGCCGAGAAGAACGGGTCGGAATCGCCGTTGACATAAAGTATCGGCATATCGATTTTATCAATGAAATGCGACGGCTCCCACGCGTTGATATAGCCTGCCGCCTGACAGCAGGCGCCTATCGCCGCTGTGCTGTGATTGAGGAATGCGCTGCCGTAAACCGGAACCGCAAAGGCAAAACGGCTGTCGAAGCAGATTGCCGCGCTTGTTGCTATGCTGCCCCACGAAATGCCCGTAACGCCTACCTTGTCGGCAATAACACGCTCATCGTTTCTGATAATTGTATTCGAAAGAATAACATCGGAAACATAGTGATAGAACCACTGCTCCTTAAACGGTTCGTCTGCGGAGCGAAGCTCGTCGATTGTCATGTGCGACTCGGGATTCAGCGTCCAGCTGTCATTATCGTTGTCGCCCCTGTAATACCCTTCGGCAGGCTGCTGACCGAAGCCGTCAACCGAAATTGCGGCATAGCCGTTATCAATCCAGTATTTTACCCATTCGGCATAGGCATGACCTGCACCGCCGTGAACAAGCACCATTGCGGGTACGGGATTCTCCGCGCTTGCGTTTTCGGGGAAACCGATGTATGCGAAAATCTGCGCGGGCTTGCCGTTATATTCCATTCCGTCAAAGAAAACCGCCTTTATTCTGTCGTCGTCCGCATAGGGCTTTTTCGACTTGCATTCGGTAACAGTCGGCTGCTTTGCGATTACCTCGCCGAAAATTTCCCGAAGCTCTTTTGTTTTTGCATTTTCGCCTGTTGCGATATAGTCTGACATATTCAAATCAATCACCTTTGACTCTTTGTGTTCAAAATGTATTCCGAAAATCGAAAGGAATACCATTACCATGCTGATAAAAAACGAACCGATAGCTTTAAACATTTATTTCACCCCGAATATCTTTCTGAAAAAGTCTGCAACAGCCCTGAAGAAATTTCTGAAGAAGCGTGCAATCTTTGTGCCTGTCCTAAGCTGCGCGGGATGGTACACGCACTGACTGACATCGGCGTTGTAAGCAGTCTGTCCTCCGGAATGTGATGTACCGATAAGGCTGTCCTTAACCGTACCCGCATCCGAATAATCCCATGCCTTGAAACCGATTTCCGCACTGAAAACAGGAGAATCCTCACGAAGCGTGAAGTCATAATGCTCTGCGTCCGTGAACATCGGGTCTGTGGCAACCGAGGTATCAACGTAGCCGCCCTTTACCGCCTTTTTAAGTGGAATAGCCTTGCCGTTTTTCAGGTCGTGCATGTTGAAGTACAGCTCGTCGCCGTAAGTGTAATCCCACATAACGTTTCTGTTGTCAACAAGCTTTTCAACCGTGTCAATCTCCATGTAAACGGGAACATTACTGTCAGTCAGAATTATGTTGCCGTTATAGTTATTCATTGACGAATAGCCGAGAATCTGTCCGCCGGGATTAATCATGCATTCGCCGCAGAACGCCGCAATGTTGTTTGTAATGCTGTTGTTTCTTGCAATTGTCGCGTCAAACGCATAGCTTGAGCAGTTGAAAATCAGATTGTTTTTGATAAGCATTTCCGATGCGCCCGCGTCGGTGTAAATGCCTGCGCCTGCGTAGCCGCTGCTGCCCTGATAACAGCTGACATCGTGAATAACATTGCCTGTTATCTGAGTTCCGGGCTGAGAGCCGAGCATATAAATGCCGCCCATGTCGGAAAGCATGCCCTTGCCGATATTGTAAATAAGGTTGTCCCTGAGCTTTATGCTGTTGGTTACATGGTAACCGAAAAGCCATATCCAGCCGCAGGAAATTCCCGTGTAATAGCCGTCATGGATTTCGTTATCTGAAACATCCGCGCCGTCGCAGTATGTAATGATAACACCCGGTGCGCTGTGGAACTGCATGCCGTAGTTTCCGATAATATTGTTTTTAACCGTGATATCCGCGGCACATTCCGTTTCATTGTTCTGACCGCCTGCAAAGACAGCCGAAGCGCCGATGCTGTCAAAATAACAGCTTTCAACTGAGCAGCTCCGTGCGTTGTCGCAAAGCTTTACGGCCGTTGAGCCGATATTGATAAAATCGCAGTTTCTGAAGCTTATGCCGTCGGCATTGATTACTCTTATTGCCGCACAGGAATCAATTGCGCCCTGCGGTCCGTCCATATCAAGGCCGTCAGTCCATGATGAAACATTTATTGTGCTGTATTTTTTGTCGAGATATTCCCAGCCTGTGTTTTCAAACTTTATCCCCTCAAATCTGATGTTGTCACATCCGTCAATGCTTATGATTTCGGATGCTGATGCCGCGTTTAAAACAAGATTATCTGCGGTTTCACCGTCTTCGGGAACATAGTAAATCATGTCGGCACTGCTGTCGTAACACCATTCGCCCGCTTTATCAAGACCTTCAATGATGTTTTCAAAGCAGTATCTGTCGCCCTCGGCAATGGTCATTGCGGCGTATTTCACCATTTTAACCCTGCCCGTCTTTTCGTCGAAGGACTTCATTCCCGTAACCTCGTCATGCCACCAGTGAGGTATACGGACGGTTACATCGTTTATGTTTGAGGGTGTTTTGCTGAAATCCTTAAGGTCAACGTTAAATGATGTCTGACCGAGCGTGCCGTCTGCCCACTTGGTGGTTTCCTCTGTCCAGAGAGTATCATCATCGTTGAGGGATTTAACATAGTACCAGCCGCTTTCGGGCAGTCTTGCGGCATTCAGCTTTGTCTCGCCTCTGAAAAGACCCGAAATACGTTTTCCGCCTGCGCTTGCGGCAAAAACCTTTATTCCGTTCACGGTTGTTTCCTTCCAGCCGCTGACAACATCTGCGCCGGTGACAATAACCTCCTGACCGTCATAAGGCATGAAGGTTACATTGCCTCTGTCAGCGGATGTGAATTCAAGCAGCTCGTCAAGCACATATGTGCCGCCGCGCAGCTGAACGTCAACATGTCCGTCACCGCTGATTTTATTTGCGGCCTTGAACGGTTCAATATCTCTGTTTGATACAACAATCACATTTTTGTCCTCCTCAGCCGCAAAAGCTCCGATGCTTACGGCAGAAAACAGAATCGCTGCCGTAAGAATAACCGAAAGTACCTTTTTCATTAAACCAGACCTTTCAAACCGATAGTAATACAGATATAATTATAATATATCATCGTTTTTTTTGCAATAAAACGCAGAAAAATATATGTGCAATTAACCGTCGGCACTTGTATTAATGTTGAACAGAACATTTTAATATGCTATAATTAACAAAAAACACAGGAAACAGGAATTATTATGAACATAGTATTTGCCGAAAGAAAAGATACCGGAACAATTCTGCAGTTTATTAAAGAGCTTGCGGATTACGAGCATATGCTGAACGAGGTTGTCGCCGACATCGGAACGCTTGAACACTGGCTTTTTGACGAGAAAAAGGCTGAGGTCATCTTTGCTGTCGAGAACGGAGAAAAGGTCGGATTCGCGCTGTTTTTCCATAATTTTTCCACCTTTCTCGGACGCGCCGGAATTTACCTCGAAGACCTTTATGTAAAGCCCGCATACCGGGGCAGAGGCTTCGGAAAAGCACTTCTGACCGAGCTTGCACGCATCGCGGTCAGCCGCGGCTGCGGAAGGCTTGAATGGTGGTGTCTCGACTGGAACAGACCGAGCATAGACTTTTACCGTTCTATGGGCGCAGAACCGATGGATGACTGGACGGTTTACAGAATTTCGGGAGAAACTCTGAAGAAGCTCGGCACGGAGGAATAGCATGGAAAGAGTATCGCTTAAGGAACTCAATATGAACACGCGGAATGAGGCTCTTGCTTTCCTGAAAAAGCTGTGGAACGAAGAAAAGGTGAACTGTCCCCTGTGCGGCAGTGAGCTTGAGCTGCTTCATAAAAAGGCAAAGAAAAACAACTGCGACTGGCAGTGCAGAAGCTGCAACAAAACATTTAAAACTCTTTATCTGCTTGATGAGATTAACGGGCAGATGCCCGATTAAAGAACGAAAATGAAATGCGTTTTGTCAGCACACTGAAGGCACTGACGGAGCGGCCCGAATTCGGCGGAATCAGATTTGACGGTTATGTCAGCTTTCCGGGCAGCCCCTTTAACCCGGACGAATCCGAAAGCGCAAGCAGCCGGTTCCGGAAAAAATGCGGAGCAGAGCTTTCGATTACGATTGAAACACCGTATTCGGGTGACATAGAAGCAGCATACACTCCGGAGCTGCTGCGTGAATGGGGAGAAAATATCGCAGAAGCCTTTGCTGAAACCTTCGGTAAAATATGAACGTTAAATATAACAAAACGGTGAAATCGTTTATTGATAATACTTTTCCCAAATGGTATTATTAAGTTAATAAAAAAACAGGAGGGAAATTTTTATGAAAAAGACAAACAGGCTTCTTGCATTGGTTATGGCCCTGCTTATGGCATTGACTGCCGCCATGCCCGCTTTTGCGGAGAACGACGCTCTTAAATACGTTGTTCTCGGTGATTCAATCGGCTACGGTGCAGGCGTACTCAACAGTGACGAGGCATGCTTCGGCAGAATAGTTGCCGATACAGCAGGCTTTGAATTTAAGAATGACGCGGTCAACGGTTACCGCACATCCGACCTTATCGCTCATCTTGATAAGGAAAACATCATTGCCGATGTTGCCGCCGCTGACATAATCAGCATTTCAATCGGCGGAAACGATTTCCTCCGCGGAGATATGTCAAGCCTTATCGCAGAGGCAAACAACGGCGATTACAGCCGCTTTGATGAAATTGCAGCAGAGTTTTACACTAACTTCTGCACGATTATCGGTAAAATCAAGGCTCTCAATCCCGACGCGGTTATCCTTGTACAGACGCTTTACAACCCCGGTTTCGAGTCGATAAAGGCGGTTTATCAGCAGGGCGCCGACAGACTTAACGCGGGATACAGAAAATATCTTGCCGAGAATAAAAACGCATATGAGCTGCTTGAGGTTGCCGACGCTTTTGTCGGACACAGCGAATATGTCGCAGCGGATTATATTCATCCCAGCGCAGAAGGCAATGTTGTTATCGCAGGTATCGTCCTTAAGAAACTCAATTCTCTCGGTCTTACAGACAAGACGGAGCCTGTTGTCAATAACGAAGGCATTGACCAGTCTGAAATAATAAGCTTCAGATTTTTAAAATATCTTGTTAAGAAGCTTATCGTCAGAATAGTTGAATTCTTCACTCAGCTTTTCAACAGATAAATTTGAAGGCCCCGGAGCAAAATCCGGGGCCTTCAAATTTATTCTTCAATCAAAGTAAATCTTTTAAACGTTTTTCCGTCTCTTTCAACCGTTTCGTTCCACATTGACGCAGGGCGTACCCATACACCGAAATCACCGTACAGCGCACGGTAGACTACCATAGGCTCAAGCGTTTCCGAATGCTTTGCAACATACAGAACCCCATATTCGTTACCCTTGAAATGACGGTATTTTCCTTTTACTATTTCGTCCATTTTATTTCCCTTTATCAGAATCTTCTCTGAATGCTTCTGAGATTTTCAATAATCTTTATCTGCTGCGGACATTTTTCTTCACACATTCCGCACTTGACGCAGCGCGATATTACATTCTCAATATCGGGCATAGCGGCTCGCACATCACGCAGATTTCCGTCTTCGATTTTATTGTATGCGGCGAAAACCTTCGGAATTTCAACATCGTTCGGACACGGCTGACAGTAATTGCAGGCTGTACACGGAATGAGCGTTGACCTGTCAAAAATCTTTTTTGCCTCTGCAAACTGTCTGTGTTCCTCAGCGGTAAGGCAGCCGATATCAAACTTATCCGCGCTTGAAATATTCTGCTCAACCTGCTCCATGCTGCTCATGCCGCTGAGCAGAAGCGAAACCTCTTTTCTGTCCCAGAGAAAAGCGAGCGCATTTTCAACAGGAGTTCTTCCCTGAGGCAGAACCGCGGCTATTTCCTCAGACGGATTCGCAAGCCGTCCTCCGCGTACAGGCTCCATTATAATGACTCCGAGTCCCTTTGAAGCGGCATACTCCAGTCCATCAATGCCTGCCTGATGGTCAACATCGAGATAGTTCAGCTGAATCTGACAGAATTCGCAGCCGTCGTATTCGTCAACAATTCTTGTAAAAATCTCGGGATTATCATGGAAAGAAAAGCCGTAATGCCTTATTCTGCCGTCAGCCTTTGCCTGCTTCATTTTATCAACAAGACCGAGCTTTTTTGCGTTCTCCCAGTGCGGCTCGTTAAGGGCGTGGAAAAGATAAAAATCAATATGGTCGGTACCGAGCTTTTCAAGCTGTGTATTCAGTATGCGGTCAAAATCCGCTGTTTCCTTAACCTCGCCCATCGGAAGCTTTGTTGCAAGATATGTTTTCTCACGGTAGCCGTCCCTGAGAGCCTGACCGACAACCCTTTCACTTTCTCCGTTGTGATAGAAAAACGCTGTATCGATATAATTCACTCCGCTGTCAATTGCATAGCGGAGCATTTTTACAGCCTCATCGACTATGATTGAAGCGGAATCGTCAGGGTTCTCAAGCGGGAAACGCATTGAGCCGAAGCCGAGGCGCGAAACCCTGCAGCCTGTTTTACCGAATTCACTGTATTTCAAAATAATCACCCTCTGAAATTTAATGTAATCATTATATCACAGATTTTATTTCCTTTCAACAAAATATAAACTTCTGTCCCGATCACAAAACAGTACATTTGTCAGATGATATAAAAAACCGGACATATTTATTAAAATAAACATTGAATTATTTTTTGCATTATGCAATAATTAAAGCGTAAATTCAGACGGAACGGCGGGTCAGCATCATGAAAATCGGTTTTACTTCAACCTCGTTCAGACAGATAAAAAGCATTGAAAAAATCGTGCGTATTGCCGAAGCCTCGGGCGCGGAAATAATAGAATGGGGCGGCGATGTTCACGTTAAGAGTATCAGCGACGCATGGCGTGCGAAGGTTCTCTGCGACAGGGCGGGCATCGAAATTTCCTCCTACGGCAGTTATTACCGAATCGGCAGCAAAAATGAAGCCGAATGGAAAAGAATCTGCGAAATCGCGGCGGCGATGGGCTGCGGCTCCGTGCGCGTATGGCTCGGAAGGACGGACAGCGAAGAAACAGACGAAACGGCATATAAAAGGCTTGCAGAGGATGCGCGTTCAATCTGTGCGGAAGCGGAAAAGCACGGACTGAAGGTCTGCCCCGAATGCCATGACAACACTTTCAATAACAATACCGACGCATTTCTGAAAATACGGAACGATATCGGCTGTGAAAACTTTAAAACGTATTTTCAGTCACGGTACCGTAAGAAAGCTTACGACCTTGACAGAATTGAACGCACTCTGCCGTATATCGAGAGCGTGCATATCTCATACTCGGAGCAGACGCGCGAGCGGCTTTTCAGCCGGGATAAAACATATATTGACGCCCTTCTTGAAAAGCTTGTCAGCTCGGGCTTTGACGGCAATCTGCTTGTTGAATACACATACCTTTTCAGCTGGTGCGGACTTGCAGCATGCATGAAAAACGACATTGAAAAAATACGCGCAAAGGCAGGAAAATCAAAATGAAAATAGCTCTTTTCGGAAGCAATCAGCTTCAGTTTTCCAAGGTTTATACGCCGAAGGTGCTTGAAAAGCTCGGCGAATACGGCGAGCTTTCGGAACGTATAAGCAGGAAAAATATTAATGAAAACGCAGCCTTTTTAAAGGACTGCGAGGTTGCCTTCGCAACATGGGGAATGCCGAAATTCACGAAGGAGGAAATTGCGCAGTATATGCCGAAGCTGAAGGCGCTTTTCTATTCCGCGGGAACGGTGCAGTATTTTGCCCGTCCGTTTCTTGAAAGCGGAGTGAAGATATACAGTGCATTCGCCGCCAACGCCGTACCTGTTGCGGAATATACCTTTGCGCAGATAACTCTTGCCGCAAAGGGCTTTTATCAGGCGTCAAAGTTTTATCACATCCTTCCGCTGTATTCCCTTGCGTTCGCGAATTCGTCAACGGGAATATTTGACTGCAAGGTCGGACTTGTGGGACTCGGCGCAATCGGTCAGTCTGTCGCAAAGAAGCTTCAGGCTCTTGATGTTGAAATCTACGCCTGTGACCCGTTTGTTTCTCCCGAAAAAGCAAAGGAGCTGAACGTTACTCTTGTTGATATGGAAACGCTGTTCAGCGAGTGCGATATCATCAGCAACCACCTTGCAAACAAGGCGGAGCTGAAAAATATATACAACTACAAGCTTTTTAAAAGAATGAAAAAGCACTCCGTTTTTATCAATACGGGCAGAGGCGCGCAGGTTTCGGAATACGCTCTTGCGCTGTCGCTGATTCTTCATCCGTCAAGAACCTTTGTCGGAGATGTGCTTAAGCGTGAATTTTTCCCGTACATCAATCCGCTTTTCTGGTGTCCGAATGCGGTGCTGACGCCTCATATCGCGGGAAGCACGGGCAACGAACCTCAGCGAATGGCTTACTATATGATGGAGGAGCTTGAACATTTTCTGTCAGACGGACAGACAAAGTATGAGGTTACTCTTGAATCGCTTGAGAGAATGGCATAAACAGCTTATATGAGGAGGGTTACCATGCTTGGCAAACTGAAACAGACTCTTGCTTCTTACAGAAATGACGGCTCTGACCCGCGTAAAAATGATGCATGGCGTGTGCTTCTGTTTTCACTGAATTACGCGAGCGGCTCGGCAATTTCCACAATGTTGGGCAAGTGGAATTACTACACTCAGAATGTTCTGCAGCTCGGTATTCTTTTTGCGTCGATTCATCTTCCGATAAGAATCCTTGACGCCATTACGGACCCGCTTATTGCGAACATGTTTGACAGATACAGCAAGGACGGCAAATTCAAGCGGTTCATGCTTGCGGGCGCACTGATGTCCGCCGTGCCTGCACTTGTCATCTTCTTCTATCCCGTCAATCCCGATATCCCGCTTGGGCTGTCCTTTGCCATACTCGGCATAATGTATGCGGTAATTATTATCGGCAACACGATTCTTATGACCGCTACAAGAGCGGGTCAGTCGATTATCACACAGGACCCGAAGCAGCGTCCGCTTTACGCGCTGGGTCAGACGGTTTCCGACGCGCTTGTTTCCGCTTTTGTTTCAATCGTGGTAACAAGCAACCTTATCGGCAACATGCAGGAAACAAAGGTGTGGAGAATTTCCATTATTGTCATGACGGCCGTATCAATTCTGTTTGTTCTCGGCGCAGTCAAATCCATTGACAACCGTGACAATGCGCTTTATTACTCAATGTCAGGCAAGAACAGCGAGGAAACAAAGATAACGGAATTTTTCAGCCTTATCAGGCGCAGCAAGCCCATGAGAAGCCTGCTGTGGGCTACCTGCTCGGATTCAATCGCAAAATCAGTCAGAGCCAATCTTTCAATCTATCTTTTTGCAAACATCATTATGAACAGAGGTCTTACCTCGGCGTTTGATATTCTTAACGGCGTTGTTCTCGGCGCACCAGTTCTTCTTATCGGCATGTATATGGCGTCGAAGAAGGGCTCAGCAAAAGTTTATCATAAGGTATCGCTTATTCAGACGCTTATTGCTGCGGCAGGCTTCCTTGTTACGGCTATTTTCCTGCCTGCCGACCCGAACCGTGCATACAGCGGCGTTACCTTCTCGGTAATTATGGTTATTCTTGTTTTCGGTGCGTATATGAGTACGCTCGGTATTTCCACCAACCTTGAAAACGCAATGGTCGGCGACCTTACCGACTATGAATATCTGCAGAGCGGAAAATTTATTCCCGGAACAATCGGCGCGGCGCTGACCTTTGTAAATAAAATAGCGTCAAGCGGAGTCGGAATTATCACCATGGCGATTATGTCCTTCTGCGGCTTTACGGGCAGCGGAGAGGCGGCCGTTGTACCCGAAAATGTTTTTGTAAACTACCGCTTCTATTATTCCGTTCTTGTTTCGGTATTTATTCTTCCTGCAATCGGACATCTGATTACATACATTTCAATGAAGCACTATCCTCTTACCGACGAGGTTATGCAGGAGGTTTCAATGAAGATTGCCGAGGAAAGAGGACTTATCAAAAACGAACCGTCTGAGGAGAAAAACATATGAAAAAATCAAGTGTGATTCTTGCGCTTTCATCGCTTCTGCTGCTTGAACCTGCTGCGGAAATTGCGGCTCTTGTCATGAAAAAACCTGCACAGGAGCTGCCGGACGATAAGGATTTCAATTACTATTCATCCGATTCCGACGGCAGAAAATTTGAGGACCTTTACGCCTTCCTTTCGGGCAAGTCCGACGACGCTTTTACGGAAGAGGAAGCCTTTAAGATGCTTTCCGTTCAGTCCGATTACATGGGTCACCGCTTTGACTGCTCCGATTTCAGAGCGCAGATGCTTTTTAAAATCTACAAAGACTGCGGCGATAAATTAAGTGAAAGATGCTTAAAGCTTATAAAAGATACGTTTATCGGCTTCAAGTATTTCATGGACGAGCCGGGCGACGACAGCATGTGCTACTGGTCGGAGAATCATCAGCTGCTTTTCGCCGTCAGTGAGTATCTTGCAGGTCAGGAATGGCCGGACGAGATTTTCACAAACAGCGGCATGAGCGGCAAAGAGCATAAGGAAAAAGCCGTGAAACGCATTGACGCATGGATTTCGCAGCGCTTTAATTACGGCTTTTCGGAGTATCTGAGCAACAATTATCTTGCCGAGGATATTTCGCCTATGGCAAATTTTATCGCGTTCAGCGATGATAAAGAGCGCGTTGAAAAGATGAAGAACATCATGCATATTCTGTGGCTTGATGTCGCATTAAACAGCGTTAACAACCGTTTTGTTGCCGTCAGCTCCAGAATGTACGGAAATAATAAAGCCGGCAATTACTACGGAAACAGCATACAGTCGGCTATGAATGTTCTGTGGGGACGCGAGCTTGCCGAAACGCTGCTCAGCGACCCCGATATTCCCGAAAAAGAAAAGAAATACATCAGAATTTCGGCGCAGAAAAAGCCGAACGCCATAGTAACCTGCTTTACCGACATCGTCGAAAAGGGTATCTATGTTCTGCCCGAGGCGATAAAAGACATCGCGCTTTCCCGCGAAAGCTTTTCTTCAAAAATGGGCTGCGGACTTTCGCCCGACGACCTTGTTTCCGAGGGACTTGTGGGTCAGGAACCGTATCAGATTATGGCGCAGTTAGGCGCGGAGACCTTTACCAATCCGCAGGTTGTGAAGAATACACTCAGATACATGAAAGACAATAACATGTACAGAAATTCATTCGTTTCATATTTTAAATTTCTTGATGTTTCAATCTGTAAGCTTCTTGATATTGAAAAGCTTTCCGCGAAACACAATATCATGCCTCACGGAATAGCTACGGGCAGAGGTAACATTTACACCTACCGCACAAAAAAATATTCCATGTCAACCTCGGTTGCGAACAGGGTTGATATGTGCGGCGCACAGGATGAGGCATGGACGGTAAACATCGCCGAAACTCTTGCGCTGTTCAGCACTCACCCCGCAGGCACGGGCGAAAACCGCTACGGTTCATCCCCGGGTTACTGGATAGGCAACGGCAGACGCCCGATGAGCGTACAGAATGAGAGCGTGAATATCACAATTTATAAGCTCCCGAAAAAGAAACGCCTTGCGGAAATGGGCGCTGCGCAGATGACCCATCTCTACATGCCGCAGGACTTTTACGATGAGTTTGAGCTGAACGGGAACAGGGTTTTCGCAAGGAAAAACGGAGTTTTTGTTTCGGTTGTTTCCGACGGTGAAATGAAATTCAAGCCGTACAGCACAGAGGCAATTACCGGACTTAACAGTAACCTCAAGGGCGTTACTCTTGATGATGAATATGTCCCGAAAAAGGAATTTGACCTTTGCCGATTCGGAGGAGACTATCACATTTATATTACCGAGATTTCGGATTCCGACAGAGAAAGCTATGAAGAATTCAAGGAAAGAATCCTTTCCAACAAGGCGCAGTTCGGTATCGGCAAAGCAAGCTATACAACATATTTCGGCGAAATTTCATCGTCCTACGACGGAGATTTCAGAGTAAACGGAAAACCCGTAAGCAAAGAATTTGACCGCTATGACAGCAGGTTCTGCCATGCAAAACGCAAAGCGGACAAAATACTTGTCGACAGCGGAAAGCACTCACTTACAATCAGTATATAGATAAAACGGGCGGTACAAAGCAGAGAAATACTCTGATTTGTACCGCTCTTTATAAAGCATTTTTTATTTTAAGTTATATCGGGTTTAATGTTTCCCGAGGTTTCGGCGGCATCGGGAGAGAGTCTTTCAGCTGCGCTCAGAAAGCTGTTTTCATCCTTTATCGCCCAAATGCCGAGCTTTGCATATTTTTTTATAATCATACACTGCTCATCGGTGGCAAACCATTCAGGCGGCGCCCATGATGCTCTTTCAAAATCAATCGGAATCCAGACCCAGAATCTGTCCTTGCCCGCAAGCGCGCTGTACTGCTTAAGCAGAGTCTCATCAGTTATTCCGTCAAATGAAATATCCGCGTTCGGAAGCTCATTTATTACCCTTTCGGCAATCTCATAATTCCAGCAGGAAATAAGCGTTTTTATACCCGATTCGTTTATCATATCAAAAAGGATTTTCAGCTGACGCGGAGCAAGCCTTTTGATTTTACTGTCGATTTTAAGCGTTATTCCGTACTTTTTCACTATCGGAATAACATCCTCAAAAAGCGGCAGTGCAGTACCTCTGAACTCTTCGGAAAACCATATTCCGAAATCGTATTTAAGCGCTTCCTCATATGTAATGTTGTAAATTCTGATTTCTTCCTCTATTTCGCTTCCGTCGGGGTTCCTGCCCGTTGAATTTATTGCCGAATCGTGCATTACGATTATTTTATCATCCTTGGTCATTCTGAGGTCAAGCTCTATCATTTCATAGCCCTGCTCGCCTGCCGCAAGAAACGCGGGAAGCGTATTTTCGGGATATTCGGTCTCAACGCCCTTATGCGCCTGAAGCTTAACTGAGTTTTTCATATTATCTCTCCCCTGTCAGTCAATCTGTCCGTTCCGTTCATAAACAATATCGGACTCAGTTGTATTGCTGTTGATTATATGCAGATTGCCGACCTTAAGATTGGTACTGAGAAAATGCTTAACCGGCTTGAGTATCTTTATATTTTCAAAGGTTATATCCGATACCGCGGGGATTTCACTGCCGCGGTAATAGCTGCGCAGATACTCGTCAAAAGAGGAATAAATATAAACCGCTCTGTGCCTTTCCTGTTCAAAGGAAATATTACGGCAGACAATATTCCTGCAGCCTGCGGCAAGGGGTATTTCATCGGCGGCATAGCCTTTATGAGTTCTGACCCACATTATTCCGTCAAGCTCCATGTATCCGTCATCAAAATCGGGCTGAGTCAGTGATGTGTAGGCCGTGTTGTCGGGGCTCATTACCACACGGTACATGCCTTTTTCGGTAAGAATTGCATCAGAGTGATATACCGTCATCCCCTTCTGCCATTTTCTTGCCGTGCCGACAAGTATACGCATGAAAAAGGCTTCCGTATTATAGCCGGGCAGTTCAATACAGTTTTCAATAATTCCGTCGGAAATCGCGCCGAAATTGGGATTTGATACTGAATAATCGGCACAGTTCAGCGCAATTGCATCGTCATAGGTGCGGAATCGGCTGTCGCGTACGGCAAAACCTTTTCCCGGTCCGAAATGAACTCCGTCCTTAAGTCCCTCAAGATGAACGCGGCGAACCTCGGCATTTTCAAAATCGGAAATCTGTATTGCATAATCCTTCGCCATAAGGTCGGTGATTATTATATCCTCAACAAGCACATTTTTTATATACAGAAACGCAATGTGACCGCGGAGTCCTGCGATAACATTTCTGCTTTCGGGCGACGCACCTGCGCTTTCAACTCCGTTTATTACAATATGCGCTCCGCTGATTGAAATATTTTCATTGTATCTGCCGTCAAAGGCGCCCTCATTAACGAACAGATTTCCCTCAAGCTTTTTATCCTCAAGCGGTACGCGGCGCAGAACAACACCGCTGCCGAATCTCAGATGAGTGTCGGACGGAAGTCTGACAGTTCCTGCCATATCGTAAATTCCCTGCTCAGTTACGGCAACATTGCATCCGTCGGCAACTGCCCTGCATAATGCGGCCGTGTTCTCCGTCCCTGTGTTTTCCGCCGAAAATCCGTAATCGGCGGCATTTATTTCAGCTGTTTTTCTTTTTATCAATACAATCACCTGCTGTCAGATTTTCCGTAAATCACACTTTGGATTTTACCCACTTTTCAATCACTTTACGAAGCGGCGGAGTAATATTTTCGGGCAGATTGCGTGCATCGAAAAATTCAAGCTTGTCAACCTCGTCTTCCTGACATTTAAGCTGCCCCGAATATTTTCTGCACACATATACGATATCCACGTTTGACACCTCATCGCCGTTCGGGTAGATATAATGGGTATCCCTGCCTGAAAAAACGCCGAACAGACTCAGCTCTTCGGCAATAAGACCCGTTTCCTCAAGCAATTCTCTTTTTGCCGCTTCCTCAACCTCTTCGTCCAGCTCAAGCGAGCCGCCCGCATATCCCCAGCAATGGTTATCGCTTCTCAGCTGAAGCAGTATTCTGCCCGATTCATCCTCGACGATTACGCTTGCGCCCACCTGCAGCAACGGTCTGTGTCCGACCTCTTTCCGCAAATCCATTATATAGCCCGACATTCCGCTTCACTCCGTTTTGTTATATTTTTACATACAGGATTTTACATATTCAACAGGGACATCCATACGCACAGCCGCCTGCTCAACCGTCATCCCGCTTTCAAGGAACCGTCTGCAAACGGTTTTCATATTCTCGCCCACTTCGATAATATGCTTATCGGGGTCGTAAAGCCGAACAACTCTCTGTCCCCATGAGTGTTCCTTAACGGGATGAACGTAATCAATCTCAAGCTCTTTCAGCTTATCGGCAAAGCTGTCAAAGTCATCCTCTTCAAAATAAAGTTCAAAACTGTTTCCGCCGAATTCGATAGTTTTTCCGTCAATAAAATCTTTAAATGTTTCGGCTGTCTGCAGAACCAGTCCGCCTGTCAAAGTTTTATTCGCACCGAAATCAAGGATTATATCGAGGTCAAAAACCTTTTTATAAAATTCAACCGATTTATTCATATCGGCGACAATCAGCATAGGATTCTTTAATTCCATTTTATCCTCCTGTTTTAAATCAATCAGAACAAATCAAGCATGCCGTCAAGATATATCTTCTCTCTCACTTCAAGCTGATGCTCGGGCTTTGTCATATAGTAAAGCAGAAATTCAAGAATAATTGCTGTACCCAGACCGCGTCCCTCGATTTTGAAATTTGAAAAGCCGTTCGGCAGATATGTCTCTCTTATGTCATCAACCCCTATAAATGCGGGATTTTTCATTGCTTTTGAAAACCTGTAGCCGTCCTCGCCGTCAGGTGCGGTACATCTGAATTCAGTGCAGTTCTCCCCTAAAATTCTGCGGCTCACATTTTCATAACATGCTTTTCTGTCCCTGCAGCCGATGTAACAGCATTCGTTGCAGAGAAATTCAACCTTGTCCTTATATTCCTGCGGCAGTTCATTCAGCTTTTCAAGCTGTCTGTTAAGACGGAAATCGGGAACAACAAAGCGGAAGCTGTCATTTTTAAGCTCGGCTGAAAAATCATCGAAATCCGTCAGCACCTTTGTAGTGGAAGAAATAAGATATAAATCGGGATAATTCTTTTTTATATAATCCGTCAGCAAATCCGAGTGAACGATAACTCCGTTTCCGACGCCGCTTCGGGCGAACATTTCACAGAGCTTGTTGCATTTTCTGTCGGAGAGATGCTCCTCGCGCAGAAGCGAATTGCTGAATGTCAGCCGTGCCGATATTCCGTACTCACGCATTAAAGCGAGAACATCGGCGGCATTGCCGTCCTCAGAACCGAAGCGTCCCCCTCCCCATATACAGTCGGCAGGCGCACCGTAAAGCGAAGCGATATCCGCCCATTCGTAAAAACAATCTCTGTTCTCATAAAAAAGCGGCAGAAACACCTTGTAAAACTCATAGAACCCGAACAGACCCGGAAGATGAAACAATGCGGTATTCTTTTTCATATGTGTAAAATCCTCGCTTGTTTTATTTGTAAATCAGCCTTGTGTTTTCATCCTTACCGTCAAAAAGAGTGCTGCCCTCTGCATCGTCACGGAACGAAACGCTGACATTTTTCATAGTTACCGTAAGCGGATTTTTTGCGTTTGCCTTTACCGTTGACGGTCTGTTCACGCCTTTGAAGGTTACATTTTCAAGAGTAATATCACTTAGATACGCTCCCGTCTGCAGCGGAGCGGTATCAGGCTCATACCACATGAAAAATTCAGGATTTTCAACGGTGCAGTTTCTGAAAACTATATCGTGATACGGCTCGGGACTCGGATAGTTCTGACTCGCGAAATTCAGAAAAACGCCCTCAAGATTATGCCTGCCCTGCTTCTTCGGCAGAGTATTGCTTTTATCTCTGACAGCATCCGACCACCTGTTTTGTACAACGGTCTTTCTGTGAGGATATTCTCCCGGTCCGTACATACGGCAGTTTTCAATAAGAAAATGGCTTCCGCCTGCGCGGAAAATGTCGCAGGATGTATTAAGTTCACAGTTTCTGACGGTCAGATTTTTCATATTTATGCCCGCTATGCAGTCGTCTCCGGTACGGAAAACACAGTCCTCGATGCTGATATTCTCACAGCAGTGAAGATGTATACCGTCAGAACCGCCGAGACAGGTAACATTTTTCACTGTTATGTTTCTGCAGTTGTCGACCTGGTGCATAAAATTGCCGCAGTTTGCTATAGTGTAGCCGCAGAGAGTAATATTTTCAACATTTGTTATCATAAAGCCGTGAGGGCCTCTGTAACCCTCCTCACCGTTGGGGTCGGCACAGTCGTCGCCGTCAATCAGAGAGCATTCCTCACCGATAACAGATATGTTTTTCCCTCCGTAAACGGAAATTATCGCTCTGCGGTATTCCTTCCATGTACGGTTTTCATAGTACTGAGTTATCATTTCCATATCGGTGCGAAGCTCTACGCCCCCGGGCACTTCAAAAACCTCATAATCCTCGCAGACATCCGAGCCGATAAGCCGCGCTCCGCTTTCAAGATAAAGGGTTGTGTCCGACCACATCCGCAGTCCGCCCGTCAGAAATCTTCCTTCGGGTATTACAACGGTTCCGCCGTTTTCGCGGCACATATCAAACACACGCTGAATTTTTTCCGTCTGCAGAGCTTTGCTGTCAGCCTCAACGCCGAAATCGGTTATAACATATTTTTTATCCATAACATCACCGCAAGCAATTACTTTTCTTTTTTATAGTACATCTTAAATAATAAAAATTCAACATCATTTTTTACAATCTGTTTTTTATGTAATTTTTGAGAGTAAAATATTGAAAAAACACAGTGAAATATGTTATATTAAATATACTATTTAAAGATTTCCGGGAGGAATAAAAATGTCAGACAGATATCTTATAATCAACGCCGACGATTTCGGCATGTGCAACGCTTCCGTAATGGCCGTTACAGACCTGTTCAAAAATGAAAAAAGCTCACTTACATCCTCAACAATCATGATGCCCTGCCAGTGGGCAAAGGCAGCCTGCCGCTTTGCTCAGAAGAATCCGCAGTTTGCTATCGGTACTCATCTTACATTTACAAGCGAATGGGGCGATTTCCGCTGGGCTCCCGTCAACATAGAAAATACCGCTTCTCTCCGTGACGAGGAAGGCTTCATGTGGCACGAAAGCGTTGATGTTGAAAAGCACGGCGACCTCAGTGAAATTGCGGGTGAAATCCGCGCACAGATTGAGCTTTCAAAAAAGCTCGGTCTCACACCCTCACACCTTGACAATCACATGGGTTCACTTTACGGAATCGAAACAGGAAGATTTGAGCTGCTCACAACAGTTCTTGACATCTGCTCCGAATACGGCCTTCCGTTCAGACTTCCCAAGTATCTGCCGAAGGAAATGGCAGGCAATACAACTCTTGAAATCAAAATTGACTTTGACCAGCTCAACGCAGCATATTCTCAGGTTACCGGCTACGCCGCAATGAAGGGCGTTGCGCTGCCCGATTATCTCATTCCCAACGAGTGGGACGGCAAGGATTTCAAGGATTATGAGGATTTCAGAGAGTATATTTATGAGCTGTACAAGTCATTCCCCAACGGTGTAACGGAAACATATATGCATCCCGCCGCAGAAACCGAGGAGCTTAAGAATATCACCGGTTCATGGCACCGCAGAGTATGGGAATACAAAATCCTCAGCGACCCAAAGACAAGACAGCACATTGAAGCTAACGGTATCAAGCTTATCACCTACCGCGACCTTGCAGAAATGAGCAAATAAAATTTCAATAAAAAAACCGTCGATTGTTCCTGTGAATAATCGGCGGTTTTTATTTTCTGAATAAAAGGAAGCTGTCTTAACGGGCGGTTATCCGTAAAAAGATAACATTTTACTGTCGCCCGAACAATCAGCCGGGTCAAAATACGGTTTTTCTCCTGTTCAGTCCTGATGAAATCTTACGGTTAACGACTCATGTAATTCATATGTAACAAAAACATAAAACTTTTTCTGAGGGAAACAAAGCTTTAATCTGTCAAGCAGCAGTCTGCCGAGCTTTTCTCCGATAAAATCAACATGTTCCATATCCCGTTTTTTAATATTATCCAAAACATGAACATGATTCTCAACAGCCTCAAACGCAGTTCTGTCTTCTATGTCATTCGCCGAATCCGAAGCGCATCCCGAAAGCACAACATACTCGTTTCCGTTCCGGTCTGATAACGTTTTAAAATAAAACAACTGAATTACGCTCATTAAAAGCTCAATATCATTTTTCAACTGACTGCACCTCCGGGCTGAAAGAAGTATCAGTTATTGACTAACGTATTTTTTCAAGCAGGCGTTTTGCCTCAACGGGAATTCTTCCCAAAGGGTCGGGTCCGACATTCAGAAGATAATTGATTCCGAGAGAGTTTAAATGCGCTTTGTTTTCTGAAAGCTTCTGCGCCGATTTCCAGTTCTTGTCATAATATGAAAATCCCCATGTATCGTTAAGGGTACAGGCGCTTTCATAAAGCGAATACGGCGACGGCTTGAATCCTCCGATATCCTGATAATCAATTTCTTTGTCAGTAGATATTTCTATCTTTTCGGGTATTTCATTATCGCCGAGAGAAACATAATCATATTTGCCGTTTCCGAGCCTTGAATTTATCAGACAGTCGGGCTGAAGCTCTTTAACGGTTTTATAAATCAGTCCGCTCTGCTGAGCCGAAACAGTCATGGGAACATCAAACCACGCAAGACAGATGTCGCCGTATGATGTCATTATTTCCTTTATCTGCGGAAGTATTTTTTCATTGAAGCAGATATCAAAATTCTTATCGCCCTTAAAGTCCCAGCTGTTATCCCATGTCGTGCCGCTGTTGCCCATATGATTTGAATTATATCCTCCGCCGTGCGGATGATGCCAATCAAGGTCCTGCGAGTAATAGATTCCGAGTCTGAGACCGTATTTTTTACAGGCAAAGGCAAATTCTTCAAGTATATCGCGATGGAACGGCGTTGCGTCATAAACATTGAAGCGGTCGCACTTCGAGTGATACATCGCAAAACCGTCATGATGCTTGGAGGTAAGAACAATATATTTCATTCCGCAGTCCCTTGCGGTTTTTGCGTACTCCTCAGCGTCAAATCCGACGGGATTGAACGCCGCAGCTAATTTTTCATACTCGGCGTTCGGAATCTGAAAATACGACTGAATCCATTCAGCGTAATCGCGCACATGCTGACCCTTGTATTCTCCGCCGAGAAGCGTGTACAGTCCCCAGTGGAGCATCATTCCGTATTTTGCCTGCTTAAACCATTCTGTATTCGTCATTTGCCGCACCTGCTTTTCTGAGTTTATATAAGAATAATACCATACTATGACATGTGTTTCAATACAAAGCGGTGTGTTTCCTGTCCGGACAGACGAATTATCCGCTTCACGGTTTCCGTATAACGGATATAACCTCTGCGGAATTGCTTCCGCAGAGGTTATACCCAAGATGTGAAATGAAAAATGATAAGAAATTTGTCTGATTATTTCCAGAGCCAGCCAAGTCCGAAGATGGTAAGGATTATCTGAATCAGCGAAGCTTTAACATTTATCTTA
>JAZUDP010000068.1:0-5606 GCA_045639705.1 Acutalibacteraceae bacterium | reverse complement strand
CGGGTGCATAGCGCAAGAATCTCATCAAGATTTCTGTCACAGCAGCCGAGCGTGGAGAAACAAAGCTTCATAATCATTTTCCTTTTATTCGGCGGTTTCGCTGTCGCCGCTGAGCATTTCAATAAGCTCCGACATATCCTCGGACAGCTTGCCCTGATTTTCCTTTGCAAGCATCGCGCGGCGCTCATTGAGGGCTTTATACATATCAATCTTTTTCTTGCCGTCAAGGTCATAGAAGAACAGCGGAATCGTATTTATCAGATTGGGCAGGAAGCCGCCCGCGGCGTAAAGCGCGAAAACCTTGCGGTAAACATCAACGGAATCCTGCGCCCAGTAGGTTGACTCAAGAGTGGTGTCATAGCCCGTCCACTTGATAACCGCTATCGCCATAAGAGTATTGAGCGGCTGGGTAAGCTTCTTGATGTAGTTTACAATAAGATACATCGTTCCGTCGGGTCTCTCACCTGTAAGGTACTCGGTATAGTCATTTATTTCACGGCTTATTTCGCCCTCATAAGCCTTTGCGGGAGCGTTGTTAAGACCGTTAAGTCCGTAGCAGAGGGTGAAGACAAGACCCGAAAGCCACCATTTCTTTTTCGGCATTACTATCCAGCCGAAAATAACCCACAGCACATCGAGCGACAAATCCCAGACACGAAGCGTGATAACCAGATTGCGGTAGCTCTTGAAGCGTTCCTTCCACGGTTTAATGAACTTAATGGAAATAAGGTTGCAGATATGATAGAAAGCATACATGGGCGCAATGTGAAGCGCACCGCCGAATATCTCAAGCTGAGTAATAACGTCCCATGAATATCCGCCGCTGCTCCACCAGCTTACAAGAAATTCGGAAGCAACATTTCTCATAGCGTACTTGTTTTTCAGCACATAGAACATCGTTTTCGTAATCGGAGCAGGCTTTGGCTGAAGAACAACTCTTTCAGGACATTTCAATGCAACGCCCATTGTACCGACAGCACCGAGCGCGCTTGTAATAATACCGATTACCGCGAAAAGCATCGGCTGTGAAACCTTGACTGCGCCGATATTATTCAGCGTCATTACAGGAACGTAGATTGCCGCAATAAGGTCGCTGCCGTATTCACCCGCATAGCTCTTGGCAAGAGCTACATTGATTCTGTCCGTCGGGCACGGCGACTGCAGGGTCGGATAGTTATCGGCAGGAATATTGAAAATTGTCGAAAATGTCTCCTGCACAAAAAGTGTAAGAAACACAAACATAATCTTCTTCGGATCATTCAGCCCCGTATCGCCCATAATCGCCGCACCGCAGTAAAGCACGGCGGTTGAAATGAAATACGGAAGCGGAGTGAAAAGAATGTAAGGACGGGCCTTGCCCCAGCGGGTACGGGTCTTATCGTACGCTATGCCCATAAGCGGGTCATTAAGCGTGTCGTAGACGCTTATAAGGGCCTTTATGACGGTTATGTATATAAGGTCAATTTTAAGAACCTTTGTGTAATACATATTTGCGTAAAGGTCAAGTCCTGTCTTGAGTGAGCGTGAGAAGTGCTGAACCATCATCCATGCCGTTTCGGAAACCGAAACCTGACGGGTACTGTAAACATCAACGGCGAGGTCTTCATAATTGTGAAGAATCTTTTTATCCATTGTGGCGGCTGAATAATCATCCGCTTTCAGAAATCTTTTAACAAATCTGTCTTTTGTTATGTTTCTTCCCATCGCTTATCCCTCCTTTACCTTTACTGCGCAGGCGCGCTTGAAATTACCGTCCTCCGATATCAGATAAACGCTTGTTTCACCCTTTGAAACAGCGGTGATATTGCCGTTTTCGTCAACCCTTGCAATACTCTCGTCCTCGCTGAACCAGCGGACTGTTTTTATTGTTGCGTCCTGAGGCTTGAATTTCAGCTCAAGTGAAGCCGTTTCACCCTTTTTAAGGCTCAGCTCCTTTGCTGAAAGCCTGACATCCTCAAGCTCTTTTCTTACAAAGTAAACGCATTTTGCCGAATAGGTTTTTCCGCAGTAATCGAATTCTCCCGTCACATAAACGGGCTTTTCGCTTACCTTGTGAGCCTTGTAGAAATTGCCGTCAATCGACAGAATATCGGGGTCGGATGACTCCCATCTGATTTTCAGCTCAGCAGGAGAAAGGTCGGAAACTACAGAATACTTAAGCTCATCTGAATCGCCCTTTGCGATATAGAATACATCGGAATTGAACTTAATACCTGCAAAGGTGAAATCATAATTTCCCGTTTCTTCAATATCAAAGCTTATCTTGCAGCTGCCGAGCGAAGCGTAGGTTCCTTTAAACTCCGCGTTCGCCTCAACGCTGCAGATGCATTTTGCCTCAAAAGCCTCCGGATTACCGGACGCAGAGTCTTTTCTTACGGTAAGCACGGGTTCAGTGAAAGAAAGCGATACATCTGTTATTTCCGCCATCGGGGAAAGCTTCTGCACTATCGAATTCACCGTATCGGAGCATTTATCAACGCCGAACACGGCGGCATAAGGAAGAGAAGCAGCTTCTTTATCCGTAAAGCTCCTGAAGGTGACGGAGTATTCAAGCTTGCTTTCGTCTTCTTCATTCCGCGCACACTCAGCGCTGATAATATTATCGGTGCTGAAATCAAGCGACGGAACAAACGCAGAGAAATCGTCGCCGAACGTACCCTCAAACGATGCGCTGTTTTTCTCTTCGTTTATAAGGTCAACGAGCGAGCTTTTTACAAAACCGATATAATCCGGCAGAGCCTCACTGCCGCCCTCAACGGATACGGAGTCATCGGATACCGATACGTTAAAAGACTTGTTAAGCTTAACGGCAGAGCAGTCGCTGACTGAATTCTTTACAGCGGAAATGTCGGAAAGAATCTTTTCGCTGCTGTCTGGCAGAACAAGCTCTGCATTTTCGTCGGGCATAGGCGCCGTACCCTCATAGCTGAGAATATACTTTGCACCGAAAACCGTGCCGAACGCAAAAATTGCAATAAGCGCAACCGTAACAATCGCAATAATAACCTTTTTATTCTTCTGATTTGAATCAATACGGTCTATTCTTTCAAGCCTTTTTCTTTCTTCTTCGGTAAGGGTTGAACGGATATCTTTTTCATCCATCGTTTTCCGCCTCCCCTTCATCCATATTATACGCCTGACGGACAAGCCTTTCTTTTTCCGCACGTTCGCTCTCAGTTTCCGCTATCGGTGCGGGAATGTCCAGAAGAGCAATTTCGCCCGCCTTATATTTTCTGCGGTATTCGTTTCTGAGAATATCCTCAGGCTGGAAGTGCCTTACAGGAGGTTTTTTCAGATTCCACACAGCGACAAAAACCGTCAGCGCAAAAAGCAGTATTCCGACAATGAACAGCGGATTGACACTGCAGGTAAATACATCGCTGAACTGAGCGCAGGCTTTTTTCAGTCTGAACGCTATTACAGCCGCCGCGCAAAGTGAAGCTATGCCTCCCGCTCCAAGCACTGCCATTACGATATTTGATTTTTTATTGCCGATAAAACAGATAAGCTCGTCGACAAGTATCAGAGCCGCAAAGGCTGCCGCCGCAAGGAAGCAAAGCATAAGAGCTGAAGCAGACGAGGCAACTCCGCCGAACGGTTCGGTGTCTGCAAGCGATGAAACACGGGAATAAAGGTCACCGTCATAAAAAGCCGAATAGACAAGGTCTATGGCACTGAAGCTTATTGAATCGGAATAAACGGGTGTGTTCACGCTGAGACTTCCGAACGGAATAACGACAGCCGCCAGCGGCAGAAGCGCCGCAAATATTTTCAGCTTCTGAGGAAGTCCTGAAACAAAAAAGCTCTTGAACTTTTCAACATTGATATGGAAGCCCGCAAGTGACATCTCGGCAATGCGCCTGTCCTTCTGAAACTGAGGCTCAAAGTTCGCATACATAATGTTTACGCCGCATTTCGGGCAGTACTGGCTGACATTGAAAATTGACAGCTTATGACCGCATTTAGGGCAATTCGCCATAAACATCCCTCCTTTATAATACTTTAAATATACACGATAAATTTTATAAATACAATATTATATTTCAATATTTTAATTATACTGCTGTCATAACATCTGCAGACTTATACAATAGAATTAAAATGTCACAGTTCTTTAAATGCCGTGATTCTGAAATGCTCGCCGCATACGGCGGGAAACTCCTGCTTTCCCCACGGTTTGTGCCACATGAGAGAGCCCGAAAGTCTGCCGTCAGCATCGTATACACCGTATTTCATCCGATTGACGGCAGGCAGCAGGTTCTGATCCGACTCGAAATTAAGCGACTGTACAATTACGCGGCAGGGACCTTTTTCCATGCCGAAAAGATTTTCGGAGGTTGTCGAAAGAATGACGGCGTTGCGCTGAGCGACAATATGCTGAAATACCGAAAGATGAGAGCAGTCGTGAAAAGTAATGCCTTCCTCACAGTTGTGAACATACAGATAGTCGCACACAACATGCTCTCCTGCGACAAGTCCGTAACGGAAGCCCAGTACTGCCACATTGCGCAGTACCACATCGTCGTTCTGATCACCCGGCAGAATCAGACCCGCGCAGTGACACGGATTGGGCTGCAGCTCCTTGCCGAGAAGCGTGTCTCCGACCTCTTCGTTAAGGCAGAACTGCGAATCCGAAATATTTGCCCGCGATACATTCTGCAGATTAACGGCGGTCTGCGTCGGATACATTTTTTCACGGTTCATTGCCACACGGAATTCGAGATTTGTAATTGAGAACATGGAGGTGCTGAATTTTCCTTTGCAGGATGTACCCTGCGGAGCCGCAAGAATCGACCACGGTCTTGCTTCGGGGTCATGCTCCTCGGGGGCCTCCCAGTCAGAGAAAAGGAAGGTATTGTGATTATCAAGACCGAATACAGTGGGTGAAAAATTTGCCGCCTCGGTAGCTTCGTCCTGCGGACGGACAATGTAGGCGTTAAGCAGCTTGCACGGCATTTCGCCCTCAAGCTGTATGTTATTTCCCATAACGGGCGGAATGACAAGCTGCGCCCTCAGCGGAGAGCCGTCATACATTTCTCTTCCCGGAGAAGCAATGCGGTATCCCTTGGGCATATACGGAAAGAATATTTTACCGCCGCCGCGCCCGGCAGCCGCATCAATCGCAGACTGAATCGCCGCGGTATCGTCAGTTATTCCGTCGCCCTTAGCACCGTAATCCAGCACATTTATCATTGTAACACCTCCGATTTGCTTTTTCCCATTATACTTTTATGAAAGAAAAAATGCAATACTGCGAATTAAATAACCTCTGCGGTTCAGGATAAACAGAAAAACTCCCTGCCGATTTCTCAGCAGGGAGCGAAATTATATATTGTGTTTTGATTACTCAGCAAGTGCAGCCTGTACTGCCCTATACTCATTGCAGTAATCAAAAGCCATTTTTCGAGACATTTTAGAACCGAAAAGAATGTACTTAATTCAAGTAAATTTAGCTAATAGCATTAGTCAGTCAGCTACTATTTCAATATTCTTTCCACTGAACGCAACTCCGAATTTGTATGCTGAGAGCTATTATTTGTCTTATATTTTCTTTTTAACGCAGTTACGGTATGTGACTGCCGCACCGTTTGCAACTGCCCACAGAC
>JAZUDP010000067.1:0-20961 GCA_045639705.1 Acutalibacteraceae bacterium | reverse complement strand
TGCAGTGGATGAAAACGACCGTCTTGTCGGAGCAGGAAGCCTGCGGCATTATCTTACCGTAGAGGGATTTAATACGTGGGGTCATGTCGGGTACGGAATACGCCCTTCCGAAAGAAGAAAGGGCTACGCGACGCAGGTGCTCAAGCTGCTGCTTGAAGAGGCAAAGAAAAAAGGCATAAGAAGAGTACGTACCGGCGCATATGCCAGCAATATCGGTTCCTGCAGGACCATAGAAAAATGCGGCTTTACTTTTTTTGAGGAAATCCAAAGTCCGTATGACAAAGGCGAAGTGATAAGAAAATATAAATTTGATAACAAGTGATTCGTTCTGACATTTTCATAAAGGAGTAAATCATGATTAAATATCCTGAATATGACAGAAGCATTTTATCTGTTGCTTCTTCTGTGTTAAAGCATTTCGGAGTAAGGGACTGTCAGCATAAGTCTTTACCCGAATTTGATAAACTGTTAAATAAAACTGCAAAAAATGTTATTGTTATGTTGTTTGACGGCTTGGGTGTATCTGCTATTAACGAGCATCTGTCTGAGAACGACTTTCTGAGAAAACATTTTGTCTGCCCGATTTCATCGGTTTATCCATCAACCACCGTTGCCGCCACCACGACGATTGAAAGCGGTTGTTCTCCTGTCGAAACCGCATGGCTCGGTTGGGACTTATATTTTGATGAAATAGGCGAAAATGTTGCGGTATTCAGAAACACTCTGCAAAAGAACGGAGAACCTGCCGCAGATTATAATGTTGCCGCAAAATATATTCCGTATAAAAGCATTTTTCAGAGAATTGAAGAAGTGAACGGCAAAAAAGCGGCATATTGCGTATCACCGTTTTCAAAATATCATTCGAAATCCGTTACAGAAATCTGCAAAACCGTTTACAGACTTTCAAAGAAAAGAAAGCATAAATACATCTATATATATTGGTATCAGCCCGACAAGGCAATGCACGATTTCGGTGTAAACAGTCAAGAGGTGCACGAGCAGATCCTGATGATAAACAGCAAGGTGGAAAAGCTATGTAAGAAGCTTAAAAACTCGGTCGTTATCATCACCGCCGACCACGGACTTATTGACGGCACGAATGAATACCTTGAGGATTATCCGCAGCTTGAAGAAATGCTGAAAGTACCGCCGTCAATAGAGCCGAGAGCATTAAGCTTCTTTGTAAAAGACGGAAAGCAGGACGAATTCAAAGCGGAATTCAACCGGCTTTTCGGCGACAGCTTCAAGCTGATGACAAAGGAAGAAGTGTTTAACTCAAATCTATTGGGTTACGGTGAGCCGCATAAAAAAACAAGCGATTTTGTCGGTGATTTTCTTGCCGTAGCAACGGGCGAAAAATCAATTTATATAAAGCGTGAAGAGCGTGAATTCATCGGCGTTCATGCAGGACTTAGCGAGGATGAAATGACCGTTCCGTTTATTGCAGTTGAAATAAAGTAAATTATAGTTCAGCGGCGGAGTATCTCCGCCTGTTCACCGTGTGGGCGATAACCATATTTCCGTTGCTGTGCGCGAGCAGTCGGAAATGTACAATTACAATTTATCTATCTGTTTGATATATATTTGATGTGTTGCCAAAGGCTCCTTTCGAAAGGAGCTGTCGCGAAGCGACTGAGGATTGTTTTACAGCAATTGTCAATTACCCGTCACGGCTTTAATGATAATTCATCAACAGTTCATATACAAGCAAACCGGGCAGTGATTTCACTGCCCGGTTTTGAATATACCGTTTATTTAACTGTAATATAAACTCCGTCGCCTGCGCCGATTTCCATCGTGAAGTCGGAAGGCTTATTCATTACATTGCCTCTGTAATATACAGTTGCAACCTTTCCCTCAGGAACATCGAAGCTGAACTTTGCGCCTGAATCCTTGTTAAGCTCTTCAATGTTTGCAACAACGTAGGCCTTTGCTCCGCTGTCACCTGTGAAAGTACCGACAAGCAGACCGTCGTTTGACTCTATATTTCCGCGTTCACTGTCAATCTCGCAAAGCAGGTTGCCATGTCTGTAGCCTGTCGCCTTGCTTCTGTTGAGCAGATATGTGCTTGTGTACTCATAGTCGCCGTAAACCTCGGCAAAATCTGCAAGCCAGCTGTCAACCTCGCTTACCGCATAGTATGTGTCCGTCGGCTTACCGTCGCTGCCTATCATGTGAGAATCGGAATCCCACCAGCCGTCGCGTCCGTAAAGTCCGTAAATGATGGCTCTTGTACCGAATGCAAGACATGCATAATCCTGCTGACTGATGTCTGATACCTCGTCGCACCAGCGTACATTTTCCTCGCTGCCGTCCTTGGTAAGACCTGCTGCCTGAGGAATAACCCAGAGGTCACGGCCCGTCTCACGGCATGCTTCTGCAAGAACATCAAGATTTCTGAGCCAGCACTCGTTGGTGAATTTAACCTCTTTGCCGTTCTTCATTGTTGAATGGTAGGGATAAATGTCAACGCAGATGTAGTCTGTATCAATCGTGTTGATGTAATCCGAAACGTGAGCCTTGTAGCGGTTTACCTGATCATTGAACTGATCCGTTACGGGAGTGAGAAGAATATCAAGCGGATTAAGTGTCATATGCTCGTCAAGCTGTTCCTCGTTCGCGTACATCGGGAAAAGATTGATGAAGGGGAGCTTGCCGGGATAGTTGCCGTAATAAGCCTTCGCCGAGTCGGCAATATTTTTGAAGGAACCTGCGTGAGGTTCGTCAATCATGTTGTCGCCCCAGAGTGCGGGATGGTCTCTGTATGCGGCAGGATTTGCGTTGACATAGCTGCCTGTTGCTGAGTCGGTCATGTTCTCATAGCAGTACGGAAGATTGTAGCTTGATGCAATAATTCCTACGCCGTAATTATATGCGGTGTCAAGGTAGCCTTCGCTTACGTCGGAGGCGATGATGAACTCAATTCCTGCGTCGCTGCAGTACTGAAGCTCGTCTTCTCTTGAATAATAGCCGCCGATAAGGAGCTTTTCGTTATCGAATTTATATTCACGCTTTGTTGCCTGAATCGGCGTACCCTCGGTTGTTCCTAATGTGGAGCTGCTTACGCCTGTTATGGCGAACAGGAGGGCGGATAAAAGCGCGATTAATCTTGAAAATAAAATTTTCATGAGTTACCTCCGGTTATTTGGTGATGTTTTCAAAGAAATTCTTATATGCCTCGGCAAGAGCTGAGCCTGCTTTGCAGCTTGCCATCATAAGCTCTTCGTTGTCTGCACGTCCGAAGATACCGTCCTTATTTGCGAGGAAGGTCTTTGTAAGGAAATTCTCAGCCGTATCCGTATCGGGCATTACATAACCGATTTCGTCGTTGCAGATACCCATAGCGATAACTCTCTTGTCTTCGCCGAGCGCAGCCTTTGCATATTCGTCAAGGGGAAGGTAATTCCATTCTGTTCCGTTCCATGAGCCTTCGCCCTGCCACTTGCTGTCGCCTGTGTATGCTTCATCCGTACCGAATGTGATAAGCGGAGAAACCTCGCCGGGAAGCATAAGCATAACAACGTTTTCACCAAGCTGAACATAACCGATTTCGGTAGCTATCGCATAGCCTGTTTCCGTTTCGGGACATTTAACCGTGTTGTAGCCGAATACGCCGCCTACCGCAGCAATGTACATGATGCTGTAATCTGCGGGAATAAGAATTTCTTCCATTTTGATATCGTATACGGGCGCAACCGGCTCGGATTTGTCGATTGAATCAATGATGAAATGCGCAACGGTATAGCCTGTTGCTCTGATGTTGAAATACTGTTTTTCGCCGTCTTCCTTTTTGTTGCCTTCAAAGTGCTTCTTTGCGTACTTTTCGCCGTAGCGTGCAACCCAGTCCTCATAGGTAAGAGCGTTTTCTGTTGCCCAGTCAGCACCTGCCTGAGTATAGTTGGCGCTTAAGCCTATAGCAGCCTGCGAGCCCTGAATGAACATGAACTGGTAGCCTGCGTCCTGCATAGCCTTCCACATGTAATAGGGAACATCGCCGCATACGCGCGAAGAGGTTCTGTTTGCGAATGTGGGATGAAGACCGATATTTGCAAGAATTGTGTTTGTGCCGCTTTCGCCCTCAAAGTACCAGCAGGCGAAGAATTTCTGACAGTCCGCACCGTATTCAAGCTTATCTCTTACAAGACCGCTCGTATTATTGTTGATTGTGTTTTCCTTCATGAAATCGTTTGCGTTTGCCGTCTCAAAATAATAGAGCTGACCGTCCTCCATGCTGTCATAAGCAGCCGCTGCAGCCTTTGCCGCGCTTTCACGGATGCTGTTATAAAGGTCGTCCTCAATAGCTCTGTTCTTTCTGAACAGGAAATGGTTGCCCAGAGCGGTAAGGAAAACGCCGTCAAGGCTCATGCCGAGAGCCTCAATAACCGTATGGGCGTGTGTTGCGTTGAATTCAAAAGCAACGATGTCGTCCTTTTCAATGCCCTTTTCACAGAGTGCGTCTGAAACAGCCGCTCTGATGTCGCGAACATTGCCGTTTGAAACACCGATGTTGTCTATTGCGCCGAGGATGATAACATCGTCAATGCCGTTTCCGTTGGCGTCGTTGCCGGCAGAAAGAACTGTGATGTATACCTGCTCATTATCGTAGATATCCTTAACGGTGTTGCCGAAATATCCGCCGAAATAATATGTCTTGTTAAGGCACATGCCTTCGGGGTCAGCCTTGCCCTCTGCATTTTCACGCCATTCAGCGGGGATAAAGCCTTCGGAAGAATATCCGAGCTTCCAGCTTTCGCCCTGAACCTTGCCGTCGGTGCCTTCATAGAAATACTCATGCTTCTGTGAAAGGTAACTGTCGGCAGTAGGGAATGCATTTGACTTGAACAGCCAGCCGAGATTGTCAGCTGCAAAAAGTCCTCTGACAACGAATTTGATAACTACGTCCGCAAAAGCGTCCCATACCTTATCAAATACCTGTGCCACTGCGAGGCTGTTGTCCTTTTTCTCAGTTTTTGCGCTTGCGGGAAGCGTAACGCTGAAAATCATAACAACCGCGAGAATCAATGCCAAAACTCTCTTTTTGATGCCTGTTTTCTTAAACATAGAAAAACCTCCTTAATAAGTAAATAAATTACTTGAGATCATGTTAACATAACTTTTGGAAAAATACAATAAAAAATATTATTTTTTAAGGCATTTCATTAACATTGTTGACAAAAACGTTATGTTTTGATAAATTATTACAGAGGTGAATAACTTGAAAACTTTATTTTTTATTATCACTGTCAGCATTGCCGTCAGCTACGGCTGGGGAATGCGCGGAATGATTATCGGAGGCGAACGCGGCGCAGTTCTGCCCGGCGCGCTTCTGGGCATGTTTCTCGCTCTGTTCTCGGGCAGTGAATTAATAGCTCAGAACTTTTTTGTTTTCGCCGCGGCGGGAGCGTTAGGTATGGCCTACGGCGGATTCGAGCCTTATGCCGACACAATGTCTTTCATACTAAAGCATGACGACCCTCTGTACAATCCGAAAAAAGGCTACCTCGGACTGATGCTTAAGGGTACGAACTGGTTCGGCATCTGCGGCGCAGTCCTCGGCATCAGCTTCAGCTCTGTTCTCGGCGGATATTACAGCACGGTAAGTCTTGTTGTTTTCATTGCTCTGATTCCCGTGATGCAGGCTGTCGGAATAAAAATATTCAACAAGCCCTTCGACAGGAAAAATAATATCTTCCCGAAAATATACATTTCGCGTGACAGCCGCGAGGAGTGGGGCGGCAACCTCATCACTCTTGTATGCCTGCTGATTTTCACGCTCGCGAACCGTGATTTCTATGCGTTTTTCTTCTCGATTGTCGGTATCTTCGGCGGTGCTGTCGGCTGGTGCATAGCCATAAAGCTCTACGATTTTCAGCTTCATCCGATGAAGAACGGAAAGTATTTCTTCGGAAAAACTCAGCCTGTAATCGACGGCTGGAAGATTATGGAATATTCCCTCGGCGCGTTTACGGGACTCTGCTTTGCTATTTATTTCTTTGCAACAAAGAATACAATGCTTGCCGAAAGACTCGACGCTTCAGACGGAGTTCTCCGCAATTCATTGGGTGATAAAGGCTCTCTTATCTTCGCATATGTTACGGTTGCGGTTATTTTCCTTACGGCGATTCAGTACATTGACGCAAAGGCGATAAAGAAAATTCCGTTCCGTTTCTTTGAGGTCGCGGAAAGAGCGGCTATGTTTGCACTTCCTATGATAGGCGTTATGCTCGGCAGCAGCAAAATGTCCGAGCTTGTCGCTTTCTTCATGATTGTCTGCTTCGCCTCCGAGAAGGTTATCTTTGAGCGCAGCAGGAACATTCACGGCACAAGAAAGCTGATAACAAACATCGCCTTCGGTATCGTCGCGGCGGCAGCCCTGATTACGCAGATTTTCGTAAATCTTCCGCCGGTTGTGTATATACTGTTCTATACGTTTTACTACATCGCAGCGGAAAACAGCACATGGTATAAGAAGGATTACAAGGGCTCAAGAATACTTGTCAACGCATGGTTTATCCTTCAGTCGCTTTATCTTATCGCCGTCATTCTGTTTATATAAATAAAAAAGCCGAAAAAACACTTGATTATTGTAAAACGGTGTAGTATAATATCACACAAATTTAATATTTCTATATGAAATTTGCAGGAAAATCGAGCTTTTCGAGCCGAAGGAGTAACACTCTCAGGTGTTCCGCATGGAATGAGGACTGCAAACGGATAGAACTTTGGAGAATCTCATTTTACATGGGTGCCGAAGGTGAAAGCATTTTTATGCGAATCTCTCAGGCAAAAGGACAAAGCTTATTTACTTCTTACTGAAGCTGTAATGGCATACCTGTGTAATATGCAGGTATGCCTTTTTGTTTTGTCTTCATACAGATATATTATTAAATCATCAGCAAGGAGTAAAAGCTATGGAAAAAATCACAGCAATCAACGATGCCGTCAATTCATTTGTCTGGGGCAAGGGCGTATGGCTTCTTATCGCAACGGGCATTCTTATGACGGCACTGACAAAATTCTTTCAGATTTCGCATCTGGGCGAATGGTGGAGGAATACGATAGGCAGTCTTTTCAAGAAGGATGTTATCGGTCACAGCAAGGAAACCGAGTCGATCTCTCCGTTCCAGGCACTCTGCACGGCTCTTGCCGCCACGGTCGGCACGGGTAATATAGCAGGTGTTTCGGCGGCAATCTGCATCGGCGGCGCAGGCGCTGTTTTCTGGATGTGGATTGCGGCATTCTTCGGCATGATGACAAACTATTCCGAAAACGTTCTCGGAATATATTACCGCCGCAAGAATGAAAACGGCGAATGGTCGGGCGGCGCAATGTATTATCTTCAGGACGGTCTCGGCGGAAGAAAGGGCTTTAAGACAATCGGCAAGGTACTTGCAATAATTTTCTCGTTCTTTGCGATGCTTGCCTCCTTCGGTATAGGCAGCATGGGACAGGTAAACAAGATTGTTCTTAATGTTGAAAGCGCGTTCCCCGTTGCGAAGCTTCAGAACATAACCGTGTTCGGCGATGTTAACGCTTATAAAATTATTCTCGGCGTTATAATCATGGTTCTTGTTGCTCTTATCGTTCTCGGCGGACTCAAGAGAATCGCCAACTTTGCGGAGAAGGTTGTTCCCGTAATGATAGTTCTTTTTGTAGCGGGCAGTCTTGTAATCATCGGCATAAACTATGCAAATATTCTTCCTGCGTTCAAGGCTATTTTTGTTAACGCGTTCAAGCCCGTTTCCGCTCTCGGCGGCGGCGTGGGATTTGTTATCAGCACGGTTATGACGCAGGGCTTCAAGCGCGGAGTTTTCTCAAACGAAGCAGGCCTCGGCTCGTCGGTTATGGTTCATTCTAATTCCAATGTCAAAGAACCTGTCAAGCAGGGCATGTGGGGCATCTTTGAGGTTTTTGCCGACACGATGATTGTCTGCACAATGACAGCTCTTGTTGTTCTTACCTCAGGCGTTTACGACCTTGCAACGGGCAGAATTGCCGAGGGTACATCTGATGCGACTCTTGTTGCGTCAGCGTTTAATCAGTTTTTCCCGTGGGGCGGCATCGGCGCAAAGTTCATTGCGGTTGCAATGTTCCTCTTCGCATTCACAACCGTTCTCGGCTGGTCACATTACGGCTCAAAGGCATGGGAATATGTCTTCGGCTCAAAGACAACCGTTATTTACAAAATTATACACGTTATTACAACTGTTTTCGGTGCGGTTCTCACATCAACTCTTGCGTGGGATATTTCCGACACCTTCAACGGACTTATGATGCTTCCGAACCTCATCGGTGTTATAGCGATGTCAGGTGTTGTAATGAAGATTACAAAGAACTACATTGACCGCAAAAAGAGGGGACTCAAGGTTGAACCCGTTCTCTCGTTTGACCCGAAAACTCAGGCTGAACAGGCTGCAAAAATGAGGCAGGACGGCGAGCTGTAATATCAGAAAGCTTTTTCTGAGAAATAAAAATCTGCGCGGCAGAGGCTGAGTCCCTGCCGCCCATTTCCTGTTTATTTTATTGTCTGTTTCTGTGATTTGCTTTTCAAAATAAATATAATATTCAGAATCACATAGGTAATGAACGGAATAAACAGACCGATATGCTGAGCTGTAACCGAGTCAGCCTGAACGAGAAGATTGAAAACGGAATGATAGATTATTGCGATATTAAGTGCCGAAACGGAGCCGGTTATAAAAATCTTTTTCTTTTTCTTTATAAAAACAATAAAGTTGCCTATTGCCGTTGTACACATACTGTGCATAAGTCCCGAGCAGAAGCCTCTTGCGAACGCAAACCAGATATTAACCTCTGAAAAATGCTGAGTGAGTATTATAAGGTTTTCAAGTATCGCAAAGCCGACTCCGACTGAAAACGATATTGTGATGATATCCTTTTTGTTGTCGGAAAATACGATTGCGAAGAAAAGAACGGGCAGCGCCTTGATAATCTCTTCGGTAATCGGCGTGATGTTCGTTGTGAAATAAAGAAGCGACATATCCGATGCACGGAGAATCAGACCGTTTACCTCGCTTGCAAACAGGCAGCAGAACATGCCTGTCAGCATGGACAGTACGACTTTTCTTGACTTCTTTTCAATCGGAAGAAGCATAAGAAGAATCGGAGCGGCAACACAGATAAAAAGTATATAACTCATCGAATCCATTTTTTCACCTCGCTGTTCAGAACGGGAATTGCTGCGGCATAAAGAACACCGAGAACAATCTGAATATACAGAATTATACCGTTTTTTTCAAAGACGCTGAAGCCGATTTCCGCAAGTGAAAAAATCCCTGTGAGAAATGCGATAAGATTATAGCCTCTGATTGACTTTACGATTCCGAAATCAACATCGGGAATAATCAGATGCTTGATATTCAGATATCCGGCAAATCCCGCAGTGACGGAAATAATCGCAAATGAAATTCTTACTGAAATATCGACAGTTCCGAAGGCGACGGAATATACGGCAAAGAAAAGCTCAAGCGCAGGAACGATAACGGGGATTATTCTGTATTTCGGTTTAAGCTTTTTTCTGTCATCAACAAGGCTGTCAATCTGACCGTAATTCGCAAAGAACATATACAGGAACATCGCGGCGTATCCGATAAAGCCGAGGTTGAATACCTCCGGTACATTACCGTAAAGGAAAACCGTTACAAAGTAATATATTCTTGAAAGAAACGCACTCATTATCGCAAAAAGAATAAACATGAAATACATCGGAGGACGCTTCTTTCTCATGAACTGCGCCAATCCGAAAAACAGACCGAATCCGCTGCACACAAGCATATACAGATTTGTAAAAAAAGTGAATTTCATTCTTTTTCACCAGCCTTTTTCGAAATTATATAAAAATTTCAAAAAAATTTCAATATTTTATTAAAAAAATTGTATTTCCTTTGTATCTGTTCGTATGTTATAATATAGAAAATGTAATATGGGGTGTTATTTTGAAGAAATGTATAAATATACTTCTCGCTGCGGTTTTGATTTTTACGGCTCTGATACCCGGAGCAGCCGCTTATGCTGCCGGGCAGCTTTGCATATCCCGTATAATGATTGAATCGGGAGATAACGCGGCGGAAAAGCTTGAGAGCAGCGGATATACGGTTTTTTATAATAATCTTAATCCGTCGGGGAAGGAGAGAATCTACCTCGGCTACAAGCTCGGGAACGAACCGGTTACGGATTTGATTGTATCATCCGAGCAGAAGAAAACAATTTCGGTGAATTCGGTCAGCTATACGCTTGTTTCTCCCGTCAGTCTCAATCAGGGGACAAACGGCAGTCCGATTTATCTCTACAGTACAACCGACGCCAAAGCGGGCAGCGGCATTGTTTCGCTGAGCTGTATAAAGGATAATAAAGACGGAAGCGCAGACCTCCTCGACCAATTCGGCGACGGCTCGGTTCCGGTAAGAACGGCGGACGGCAGAGCCGCGGATTTCGACGAGGGCATCGGGACGCGTGACCTGTATCTTCTGACGGTACATAAAAACTCCTGCAAGCCGTATATTTCCGACATGAAAATCGTAAATGTCAGCGCCGGGGAAAACGCGTTCGAAAAAATAATTTCATCAGGCTGCTGCTTCTTCAACAGCGTACCTGTTGCCGAATCGGGAAAAACGTGCGCATACCTTTGCTATAACAGAACGGCCGATTCCTCCGGGGCTGTACGCTCTGCAGTTGTTTCAAATAATGCGGAAGCGAATTATTCAGATGCGGGAAGCTTCATTCTGAAAGGCAGAACGGTTAATCTGTATTACACAAAGGACGCAGCCGCAGGCAATCCCGTTTCCGAAATAACCAAGGGCGCTCTTACAGGCGACAGCTTTACTTTAGGCGATTGGGCAAAGTCATATTTCAGCAGAGCCGATTCGGGAGCAATGTCTCAGATTTATAACGAGGATTTATATAAAACGCTGATTGAATCGGAAGAAGAATACACACAGCTGAAAATAAGAGACAACAGCGCAGCCTCCGACACCGGACTGTACATGATACTTCCGGCAAAGGGGATTAAGGCTGATAAATTGGAAGAAACAGCTGCTGAACTGCCGTCCGTGCAGGATACCGAAAACGCGGAAATGCAGCGTGATACCGAAATAACGGGCATTGAAAAGGATGAAATTCCGGAAACGACGGAAGCGGAAAGAACCTCCGAAAATGCAAAGGGCTCGGCTATCGGCTCGGGAAGTCTGATTGCTGTTGCCGTGCTGGCGATTATCGCCGTAATTACTGCGTTGATACTTGTTGTGAAAAAATACAGAAAGAACAGATAAAGGAAGAGGAGAACGGCTATGCGTTTGTTTTTAAAAAAATTAAAAAACGTGTTCGCAGCTTCGGCTGCCGCCGCGGCGGTTCTTCTGAGTATGTGCTGTGTTCCGGCAGCGGCTGTTACAGGCTACAACAGGGCTGAGGTTTTCAGCTTCTGTTCGGAAACCGAAAGCAGTTACTCAAAGCCTAACGGAACCGTTGTTGAATCGGGCGCTTTATCGTGGATGCTTTATGACAGCGGCGTCAGCAGAATAAACGGAGACGGTCTGTATATCGGGGAAGGATATATCAAGCTTAAGGGGAACAATCCCGTAAATGAATTTTCGGATTTCAGAATGGAAATTGTTTATTCCTCGTCATCGGCTGACGGTAATGCCGACGACGGCAAGCCGTTCCTTGTTGCCTCGGCAAAGGATTACACGGGCACGGTTTCACTCATTACCAACAGCGGCACTCTGCTGGGTATTGCCGAAAACGGCGATGTGTATTATAAGGGCAAAAAAATCAATCACGCCGATTCGGGCAATGCGGCTGATATTCTTACCGCAAAAAATCCCGCTGTCAATCCGGGCGACGAATGTAAGCTCACATTAAACTATGTTGACGGCAGACTGACTGTAACCCTTACATATAATTCGGGCAAAACAGCGGTGAAGCTTATCGAAAACCATGCGTGCGAAATCGCGGGACTTCGCCAGTTCATCCTCGGAGCGGACAAGACGAAGCGTCTCGGCAACGTGACCTACAAATCGGTTTCGGTTTCGGAGTACGGCGAATATGTGCCGTCCGGCAGCGGCGTAAAGGCTCTTGTGCAGACGGGCGAAGCAATTAAGGAATATAACAGCGTAAACACTGCGCTGAGCGACGCGCTTGCACAGTCGAAAAACGGAAACAGCCCGGTGCTTATGCTTTATTCCGATATAACTCTCAGCGGACCGGTTACGGTTCCGGACGGAAAAAGCCTGACGGTTGACCTTAACGGCCATACTGTAAACAGAAACCGCCACAGCACAGTGAGCGGTGACGGCTGTGTTTTCTATGTCAAAGCGGGAGCTTCTCTGACAATAACCGACTCCGACCCCGATTCGCAGAATTATTCAAGCGCAATCCGCGGCGGAGTAATCACGGGCGGCGCGGGTGACGACTGCGGCGGCGGTATTCATCTGAGCGAAGCGTCAAGGCTTACCATGACAGGCGGCTCGGTTGTCGGATGTATTACAAACGACCACGGCGGTGCGGTGCGCGTTGACGGCAGCGGCGTAAAAATCAGTATCAGCAATGCGGGCTTTTACAGCAATATGACGCTTGACAGCTCGGACAATTCTCACGGCGGCGCAATTTACACCGATTATTCCGACTGTGAAGTCACTGTTAAAAACACGGTTTTCGAAGCAAATTATTCAGAGGATAACGGCGGCGCGGTTTATATTAACGACGGAAAGTTTTATGCGGAAAACTGCATTTTCAACGCCAATAAGAGTCTTGACGACGGCGGCGCGGTCTATATTGAAAGCGATTCGGAAGCATCGTTTGACCGCTGCACATTTGTCAACAACCGTTCAGACGGACAGGCAGGCGCGGTTTACTGTAATTCAGGCGACGGAACAAGGCTTTCGGGTACCTTCAGAAAAAATACTGCGGGCGGGGCCGGCGGCGCACTTTTCATCAACGGGGACAAGGTCAGCGTTCAGGACGCGGTAATAACCGGAAATATCACCGGCGACAGAGGCGGCGGAATGTATGTTGACGAAATGTACGATATAAATATTCAGGGGCGCCTTACGGTAAAGGATAACTTCAAAACGGATAAAAGCCGTGACGATATATTCCTTGATTCAATCGGAATTGCGTCCGCAGAAATCTATGACGGCGGACTTTATGACGGCTCCGAGGTATGGGTGCTGACGGCAGGCTCATCACAGACGGTTTCGGAATATATATCCGAGTATCAGCAGAGATTTTTCTACAGCGACGATTCGGGAAAGAGCTTTCAGTTCCTTGCCGATAACTCCGAGACGCTCAGACAGACGCTTGTTACCTCGGCAATAGGAAACGGAAATGTACGGTTTGTTGTTGCTTCGGCAGCTGCGTCAGCCGCCGTAATTATAACAGCGGTTCTGATTAAGAAGAAAAAGAAAGGAGCGGACAGAAATGAAAAAGAAGCTTAAGATTTTTTCCGCAGCGATTGCGTGCGTTCTTATTGCGGCTTTTGCGGTAAATCAGTTCTTTGATATTATCACTTACGCGGTAGAGGATAATACATATCTGGAATCTGTCGAGATTTTCAACGCTCCGACAAAGGAAGAGGCAAAGCAGAAATGCATAAACGCAGGCTATTATGCTTCGGATGCCGATATGAACAGCGGCAACAGCGGCGGTGCGGTTATCATCGGCTTTAAGACAACAAAGGACCCGAACGAAGCCATAACCGATATGTCCGTACTCGAAATGAATACAGGCTACGAGATATCGGACTATTCGGATATAAGGGAGTCCGCAATGGAAAAGGCGGGTCTTGTTACATCTGAATTCATGAAGGCTGTTTCGGAATACAGGGACAATCTTGAAAAAGGCAGTCCCGACGCGATAAAGGCTCAGAAGGTTCTCAACATTTACACAATTGACGAAATGGACGGTATCGGTCTGGGCGATTATCTTGCGGGCAATAAATGCACAGAGGACTTTCTGAAGAAGATTATCTGTCAGGCAAACGCCGGCGTAATCTACGCTATCTTCAATTCGATGTCCTCGGGCGTTGCTGATTACGGCGGAGAAAACTGGGCTGAGAGACTCGGCGGTGATACCGAGGTCAAAAAACAGCTTGCCGACGGCAGCTCAAATACTCTTCTTGACAACAGTTATAAAAAATACGCCTACGAGCTTGTTGACCAGCTTCAGCTCTTCTATGAGAATTATCAGAAGGCAAAGAATTATACGGATGCAAACGGAATGGAATCGCTTGAGGAAGGCGTTGAAAAAGCAAAGGAATGCGATATTTCCGATGAAACCGTTGAAAAGCTTGAAAAAGGCGAAAAGTTTGACGAAAAAGACGGGTATTTCATCTATCTTGAAGCGTATGAGATTCTCGGACAGTATAAATATGACGGGAATACCACGGTTGCGGATTATATTAAAAATCTCGGAGCCGCAGAGTATAAAACAGACGCGGATTTAAGAAAGATTTATCCTCTTGCCGATGCTCTTACACAGGGACAGATAAGCGTGTTCCGTGTTTCGGGCGTTGTGCAGATGGCGCTCTCGCTTGTAAATGACAGTAAAATTCTTGATATAACAAACGACTCCATAAAGGAAATATATGACCTTTTAAGGGATGCTTACGACGGAAAGAAAGAGCATCTTTCAATCTGGGTCAACACCGACCAGACTCAGTACAATGCAAAAATTGCCAAAACCGACGCCAACATTATTTCAACAAGGTCGGGCATGGAATTTGATAATCTTACGAAGGAAAGCGGTTTTGAAAAGGATATTGATAAGGCAATCGCTCTTACTTATGTAATATGCTCCGCGATTGATATTGCGACCGTTCTTACAACCATAGGAGCGGAAATTGCCGTTATTCACAAGGTAGGCGCAACTGCGTGGTGGGTAGGAGAAAGCGTAAAGGCATGGGCTGTATGCACTAACGCCATAGCCTTTTCCAGCGGCACGATATTTTCGTCAATTCTCGGAATTCTCGGCTGTACGTTTATAGTTCTGGGCTATGTTGCGTTTGCGGCAATCATCTGCATCGCTCTTTTTCAGCTCGGAAAATACATTTATGATCAGTTCGCGGATGAGAAGGACTCGCTCGATTATACGCTGAACGATATTCCGCGGGATGTTTACGATTACAGAAATCAGTCGTACCTGCATTATAAAGCGGTTCAGCTGAATAAATCGGGAAAGCCTGCCGACCTGAACGCGGAGAACGGCAGACGCTTTGCGGCACTGTATTATACAAAGGATGAAAACGCGGGTGACCCGATAACAGTCAATCCCGACGGCAATGAATTTATGGTTGCTTCGGGCGGAATTACCGCGCCTGACGGTTATGAGGGAGTAAGATATTTCGGACCGGGTGCTGTCGCGAATCTTAATTCTTATGCGAATAACAAAAGCGCGGTTCCGTTATTCCTTTTTTATTATAAATACATGCCAACTCCGATAAATGAGGGAGAAGAGAGCGAAAGCGCCGATTCCTCAAAGGAAAAGCCTTTATATCTTGAATCTCTCAGCGTTTCGGTACAGAAAACGGAAGCGGCGGCAAAGGATGAACTGAAAAAGCAGGGGTATATTCCTCTCGATATTAATCTTTCGGGATATTATGGCAAGGAAAACGGTACATACACCTATCTCGGATACAAGACCACAACGCTTGAAAAAGAGGCAGTCAGGGATATAAGAGTTGTTCCTCAGAATCTCAGCACAGGCTCATCGTTCTTCTTCGGAAACATTCCGTATTCAAGAGCCGGCGGAGATTCGATTCCGGGTACTGTCCCGTCCGTATACTTTACCAAGTCGGCCGAAGCGGGAACGCCTGTTTACTCCGACCTTCAGGTAACAAACGACAGAAAGAATGCAAAAGAGGGCTTTGAGCCTGTCAACCTTTTCTGCGGCGGAGACGCATATAACCTGAACGCCACGGACGGCTTTGAAAGCGACCCCCTGTCGCTGCAGTACAGCAACTGGTACGGCAGCAGAAATGTATATATTTATTTTCATCCGAGCGTAACATATACCTCGGGTCAAAAGTATATCGGCGGTCTTGCGTTCTTTACCGGTAAGAATACAAGCGCGGTCAGCGGAGATGAAATCAGTGCTTATGCCGAAGAAAACGGATTTAAGACTTTCGGCGAAAACTTTACCGAGGATTATACTCTTGTATTTAATCAGAAGCGCAGAATGGGCAAGGGTCATGTCACAACCGAAGAAGCCGTCAGTGATATCGTGACATACCTTGCGTATTCGGAGACATATAACCCGTACAGAGCGATATACGGAATAAAATCGTATACCGCGATGTCACCCGACATGATTTCGCTTAACGAGATGATGATTACCGGTGCAACAAAGGACTCAAAGGAATCCTATGCGGCCTGCAATGTTTTTTATCAGTTCGGAAACGATATCAGCGCGGATGATGAAAAAATCAGAAGCTTCTCAAGGGGAATTGTTCCCTCGAACGCATGGAACGGACTTAATGAACAGGCTGTGGAAGCAATGCATCTTTCCGAGATTGAAACATATCCCGAGCAGGAAAAAGATGATTTTGAAAACTGCAGCTGGAAAACCTCGGCGCCGAGGCTTAAAAATCTTTATGTCTGCGGCAATACTCCGGGTAAGGCTCCTCTTACCGTTGACGGTATAAAAATCGCGGCTGACCTTAAGAAAGAGAGCGAATATAATGATGACGGTCTCTACAGCGTTCAGGATGTAAAAACTCCGAACAGAGAGCAGGCACACAATATAGGCATCAGCTCCGGAAATCCCGTTTATCTGTTCTTTAAACAGAATAAGCCCTCGGAGGGTAGATATATTTCTTCGATTTCATTAGCCTCATGGAACTTTGATTCGTATATAAGCAATGATAAGAGTTATTCAAAAATGTCGGACGATGAAAAAGAAGAGATTCGGGAAATGTATGAAAACATAAAGGAAGACCTTTGCATAAGCACTGCCCTGCAGTCGGCCAAAGATGAGCTTGTGATGAAAAATCTTGCGGTCAGCTATGACGACTCAAGACAGGCCTCTCCGGAAAACGTACCGAAGCAGATAGCGTATATTGCGGTAACAAGAACCGATAACAGCGCGGAAGCGATTCATTCGGTCATCAAGTTTAAATATAATAAAAAATCTGACGCGGAGCTTAAGATAAAGGTCGGCGGCACAGAATACATAAGAATCGGCGACGAACCGGTCTGCGATGAGCAGTTCGGAAATTATTTCCTTTATGCTTCAATGAGCGGCGGTACGCCCGGCGAACCTCTTACCTCAATCAGCTTTGACGGTGTTCCGCTTGTCAAAGACTGCGCAACGGCACTTACGGCGGTTGAAACCGATACTGTTGAGTATGTCAAAGGCAAGGAGGTAACAAAGACAAGAGCTGAGCTGAAGGGATACAAGGGAGAGACAAACTATATCCACTGCGGATATGAAACCGAGAGAACATATCTCTGCGATATATTCATCGGCTCGGGAAACAGCAGGGAAGAGGCTATGCTTGACCTGATGAATATGGGCTGCAATATGTTCCTTGACATTGATATGAACAAAAACGCAGGCGGAAAGTACATCTTTGTCGGCTATGACAGGTCTGACTCGTCCGATACCGCAATACGCGATATTCTCTGCACTGTCGGCAAAAAGGCGGAAGCCGAAATCGAGGTAAACGGCGTAACATATCAGAGGGCAAGAGACAGATATATTATGAACTATGACAGCTCGAAATCCGTTTCCTTCAATGAGGGAACAAACGGATACAGCATATATCTGTATTATTCCTACGAAACAGAGCGTTCACCGATTATGAATCTTGCGGCAAGTGAGAGAGACTATACGCCTGACAACAAGGGCGGTATCGTCTGGGAAAACATACTGACAGATAATATAAGACGGTGCAATTTCAACGACGGCGTTTATGCCTCGGATGACGGCCACAGCATTGACAACCGCGTATACATGTTTGCGAACCGTCAGAACAACAGCGTCAGAAACGGCGCAAGAATCTCGGGCAGGGACCATTCGGATACAATGAAATACGGCAAATTAGTTCTTAAGGCGTCATAAACGGAGGTGTATTTCTTAATGAAAACAAAGAGAATCAGAATACTCGCAGTTGCTTCGGTTCTGCTGCTGGCGCTTATTCTCGGCACGGTTTTTTCACTGGCGTCATATGACGGCAGTGTTAATCAGGGCAAGGACCATTCGGACGAAAAAAGCATGTATCTGTACACCTTCGACATTGAGCTTTATAATCCGTGCAACTCAAAGGATATGGACGACGATGCCGTCTGCGTGCTGTGGTTTGACTTTAAATACAGGGATAATAACGGCTACGGCAAGGAAAAGACCTACCGACTTGATATGTCGTGGCAGAACGGCAGAAACCTCAACAGTGAAATCCTGTGGAAGAACTTTATCCGTCCCGACGATAACTCCTGCTACACTCAGATGTCCGTGTGGGTTCCCGGAATTATCAGCAATGTTCACATCAAACTTAACATGGACGGCGGCGAAAGACTCGGCTTCACGGTCAAGGGTATTTATCTCAACGGCTTTAAGGTCAACACGGATGTGGATTATGTTTCCTCCGCGTATTACGACAGCGAGGCTGATATTCCGTGCTATATTCCGAATGCCGCGGCAATCTGCACAAGCGGGGAAATTGCGCCGGCTGAAAAGGTTTATGACCAGTACGGCGGACTCTTTACCGATGAAAATAATAAAGCTGCACGTTATTCCATACTTGACGGCGACTATGAAATGATTTATCATTATAAATACTGAAAAAAGAGCTGAAAAAATAAGCCCTTTATCAGTTTTATTCGTATAAGAATATATAAAACATTTCAAGCAGCTTACTGTTATGCTGTGAATACGGTATAATAAATTCTTAAAGAGGTGCCATTTATGAAGAAGATACTTTCTGTTATTCTTGCTGTTGTTATTGCTCTGACCGCCTCGGTCAACGCTTTCGCGGCTTCTGCAAAGAAAATGTATGTAAGCGATATTGTTGCCATAACGGCCGATACTCCGAACAAGGCTGAAGCTCAGCTGATTAAGGCCGGTTATAAGATGGTTAAAAACAGCAATGTCAATTCAACACTCAAATCAGCTGTTTATATCGGTTATAAAGAAACCGATAATCCCGACGAAGCAATAACCGATATTGCGGGCATGAACATGACGGGCAAATTCAGCTACTCCGATTATAAAAGGATAATGGAGAATAACAGAGAGCAGATTGCCGAAACCATCGACAGCTTTCTTCCTGTTATTGCTGAATTTCAGGTAAACTATGACGCTGAGAAGCCTGCTGCTCTTGCGGCTTACAAGGCTCTCAATGTATTCAGGGACGATGACAGCGGAAAGCTTATGGGCGACTATCTCCATGATTTTGATTTCAGCGATGCTGCCGAAAAGAAGATGACCGATACCTTCATGCAGGCTAACAGTCAGATTATCGTTACAATAATGGAGCAGGCTTCCCTGGCGGGCGATGATGAAGACGATACCATGATTGACAGATTACAGGAAATCGGTCCCGACGGCGTTGCAGAAAAGTTTACGGGCGTTTATCCCACGGTTGCAAAGGCGAAGCAGGCTATGACAGCTGAATACGGCGGCACCGCAGCGGATATTTATAATGACTGGAACAATGTTTATCAGTATATTCAAGATACGGAAGCCGAGCTTGTCAAAGAGAACGAAGACGGTGAAATCGAGCTTTCGGACGATATTTATCAGGAAACGGAAAGCGCTGAGGTTGAAAACGTTTCCGAGGAAGCAAATAACTGTCTTAACGGCATGAACAATGCAATTGATGCAGTTTCCGCAGCGGCGGATTTCAGCAATTATTCACTTTATTATCTGCTCAATGATACAGAATACGGCGACGGCACACTGCTTGATTTCTTTAACCGTCCCGCAGGCGATGTCAAAAAGGAAGAGCTTTATCCTCTTGTTGAGGCGATGAGCGAGGGTCAGCGTTCGCAGATAAGAATGAACGGACTTAAGCTTACTCTTGAAAGTGCTTTCTGCAGCGTTGAAGGAGAGACGGAAGAAGCTGAAGGTGCTGTTGAAAATGTTGAAACCGTTGCCGGAAGCATGGAAGTCATTTCAATTTTTGAAGGCGTTGACAGAAGCGTTTTTGAAGACGGCGTTGCTTTTACAAGTGCGGCTGCGGAGCATGAGCAGCTTACAGGTCAAAGCTGGCTCGGAAAGCTTACAGGTGAAAAAGATGAAGAATACCTCTGGCTTAAGACAATGATTGTCACTTCCACACTTACAGGTGTGTTCCTCGCTTCCTTCTTAGGAGCTTACCGTGTTGCAAGTAAAGCGCAGGGAGCGATAAATGCAGCTGAAGAAGCCTACAAAGCCGCAAGCAATGAAGTTATCGAAATGCAGAATTTTGTTGACGGTAAATTAGGAAATGCATCATATTTCCGTGATTTCCAGGTATATGATATTTTTGTAAAATCACCCGACGGCGGCCAGATTATGACAGAAGAGTTTGAAGCCATTTATAATGAAGTATATGAAAAAGAGAGCAATGCTTTTGAAGCATACAACAGACTGAAGGGAACTTCAAGGACAGCTAATATTTTAAAATGTGCTTCATTTGTCATGCTTGCAATTATGGTTGTTGTTGACGCTTATGTAATTTACGAATACTTAACCGCCGAGGAGCTGCAGGAGGAGAAAATACCGCATCATCTTATGACAACCGCAGCAACCGAATACGGCGAGGATTATGTTTACTATCAGACGGTTAAAAATCTGAAAGGCGAGGCTGCCGATACAAACAACCATGAGGCAGACGCGAAAATCGGCTGGCTTGTGCTTTACACAACAAAGGACGCAGCGGCAGGCGACCCGATTCTTGCCGAAAATCTTAAAATACAGACAGGGTCAACGGATTTCAAAGAGGGCGCATCGTTTGTTCACCTCTTTAAC
>JAZUDP010000066.1:0-8029 GCA_045639705.1 Acutalibacteraceae bacterium | reverse complement strand
TCTCATCAAAGCTGTTCATTACCCCGTAAATTCCCGTATCGGAATTTATATAGAGATTTCCTATTGAACCGGATGAAAATATTCCGCACAGCTCTCCTGCGCTGCCTGCCGTGCCCTTGTAGCAGCCGCGGATTTCCGCGCTCACTGCGTCGCCGCCCGAAAGCGGCATCACTTCTCCCGTATCAACATCACAAACCGCATGTCCCAGTCCTGCAAATATACCGTTTGAGCGGTCGTACCAGGTTACCGTCCCGATACCTGCCGTGCTGTCCCGAATCCACAGTCCGCCTTTATATGTGGAATCGTCTGACTGCACAGGCGTAAAATCAACTGTTTTCTCTTCACCGTTCCGCTCAATTAAAAGCTTCAGGCTTTTGCCCCCTCCTGAAGCAAAGGCGGAGGATAATTCGCTGTTGCGTGTTATCTGTACGCCGTCAGCGGAAATTATCATATCTCCTTCTCTCAGTCCCGCAATATTGCCGGGACTGATGTTACCCGACGGGGTTGTTACCTCGTCAATGCGGATAACCATTACGCCTCTTGTATACAGGCGTATTCCGAATACATTGCCGCCGGGAACCACATACTTCCTTTTGGTTACGGTTACTTTTGCGTTTTTAACGGGAAAAATGTTAAAGAGCTTTACGGAGGTGACATATGAATCTTCGGCTTTAAGTGCTGTCGGAGTGCTGCTGAGCGCCTGGCATACATATGCCTTGCCGACATTGATTTTGTCAAATTCGTTAACTGTCATTTCATCGGGTATCCGCGCATATCCTATCATCATAAGCATAAGCACTGTGCCCGTAAGAAAAAAACAGACCGCACTGAAAGCACGAATGCACTTTTTCATAAAATGCACCTCCGTACTTTAATGTAACCTGTTTGAAGCGAATTATTATTAAATTTTAAAACAATATTTCACGCGGAATTTCAGTAAGATGAATTGCCCCTCTGCTGCCGCACCCTACGGAATATTACAGTTAAATACAGCGATGATCCGGCAGAAATTATTGCGGCATCTCTTGCTTCTGCCGATGTTGTTTCTGATAATCTGTCAATTGGCGAGTGAATCCTAAAAAACGATGAAATACAAGAAGGCATTCCCCTGTCACAGGAAATGCCTTTTTCTTAATCAATTCGATATTTTCTGAACATAACACCCTTGCGGTAGTGGGTATATGTTACATAGACATACTCCCCGTCCGTAATAATGGCGGGATATGAAAACTCCGCGTCAGTGTCATCGTCCTTTTCGATAATAACAGGCTCAGACCATGTTTTCGCATTATCCTGCGTTACAGAATAAGCAATAATATTTCTGTCACCGTGCCTGCCTGTTATCGGGTTGTGAATCAGAACAACGCTGTCGTCGGGAAGCTTAACGCAGTCGATGCCGCTGTTGTTGTTGGCAAGCGCCGTTTTTTCACAGTCGCTCCAGTGGAATCCGTCTTCGGAAACGCTGTGCATTACGCTGCTTACGGTTGAACGCAGAAGCGCATGGATTTTCCCGTCAGCCTCCCAGAGCGTAGGCTGAATAATACCCTTACCCTCGGAATGCTTATGGTCGAAGCCCATAAACTCGCTTCTCTGCCATGTCCTGCCGCCGTCAGCGGAAATATCAACAAACGCGTCCCATGTTGTTTTTGTTTCAACCGAGGCGGGAGCCGCGATTCTGCCGTCGGAAAGTCTGATTGCCTTGTTCTTTACGGGACCTCTGCCGTCCGAGGTATCGCCCTCAACAAGCTCCTTCGGCTCCGTCCAGTTTTCACCGTCGGCCGAAGTCATTACATATGTCTGCCACTCGGGAATTTTCTTGCCGACCTTGTAGAAAAGGAAGACTGTGCCGTCATACTCGAACAGAACGGGATTCCAGCAGGGAATGTCGTCCGTAAATGTCATCTGTCTCGGCTCTCTCCACTTACCGTTTTCATTAACGGAAAGGAAAATTCTTACATCATCCTTGCCCTCGCGCGAGCCTGCGAAGTATGCGCAGAGCAGCTTGTCGCCGAATTTCAGAATCGTCGATGCATGGCAGGATGCGAAATGCTTTTCTTTTTCAAATATCAGCTCATGCTGAACTTCTGTAAGCTTCATATTTTACACTCTCTTTGAAAGAATTTCTTTTTCGTAGTCCTCGACTGCCGTGAACCATCCCTCGCCTGCGTCAACGCCGCAGCGGTCGCAGAATTCAGCCCATACATCAGCGAACGGATAGAACTTAAGCTCTTCCTGCATCGCAAGAAGCTTTGTGAGCTGATTGCTTTCCTGAAGCGCCTTTAACTCAGCGTGCGGAGTAAGCATAGCGCAGAGCAGAGCCTTGCGTACATTTCTGATACCGAGAACCCATGCGGCAATGCGGTTGATTGAAGCATCAAAGTAGTCGGTTGCGATGAATACGCGGTCAAGAGCATCGTTTGCAACAATTTCCTTTGCTATTTCCTTCGTTTCGTCATCAAAGATAACAACATGGTCGCTGTCCCAGCGAACTCCGCGTGTTACATGAAGAGCAATCTTTTCGTTGAAAAGAAGCAATGAGGAAATTTTATCGGAAACAACCTCGGTGGGATGATAATGTCCGTTGTCCATAAGAGGCGTGATGCCCGCATTGTTTACATATGAAAGAGCGAATTCGGCAGAGCCGACTGTGTAGGATTCAAGACCGATGCCGAAAACCTTGGATTCAAGCGTGATATAAACCTTTGACTTATCGTAAGGAATTGAAAGAATCTCGTCGAGGGACTTTTTAAAGCGTGCGCGCGGTGCGAAACGGTCGGCGGGAATATCCTTGTAGCCGTCGGGAATCCAGATATTCATTACGCAGGGAATTCCTGTTTCGTTTGCAAAATATTCAGATATTCTGAGGCAGGCCTGACCGTGTTCAACCCAGAACCTTCTGACCTCCTCGTCCGGAGACGAAAGAGTGAGATTGTCCTTAACCATTGAATGTGAGAAAAATGTCGGATTGAAGTCGATACCGATTTTTCTTTCCTTTGCAAACTCGACCCATTTTGCGAAATGCTTCGGCTCAATAGCGTTTCTGTCGGCAAATTCGCCGTCCTCAAAGATAGCATAGCTTGCATGAAGATTGAGCTTTGATTTGCCCGGAATAAGAGAGCATGCCTTGTCAATATCAGCCATAAGCTCCTCGGGAGTGCGGGCCTTGCCGGGATAGTTGCCGGTTGTCTGTATGCCGCCGGAAAGAGCCTGCTTCGAGTCAAAGCCGGTAACATCGTCGCCCTGCCAGCAGTGCATGGAAATCGGAAGAGCGGCAAGCTTTTCAATAACAGCTTCAGTGTCAATGCCGAGTCCGGCATATTTTGCTTTTGCATATTCGTAGCGTGTATTCATAAAAAGTTCCTCCTTAGTATTACCTTTATACCTGTTGATTTTATCATATTACTTCCTGAAATACAATACTTCGGTAATGAAAATAAAATATGTTATTATTTACAACATTAATTATATGTGTTATATTTAATTCAACAAAGAGGAGTGATAGCTTGATAGCGGTTTGTTTATCTGTTATTGTAATTTTAACTTTATTTTTCTGCTTTAAATATACCAAAAGCTTTAATGATGATTATCTTTCGCGGGACAATACGGAGGCATGGAGAGGACTATGCTCCATAATAATTATTATACATCATATCTTTCTGGAACTGTCCGACGAAAAGGGCTCGGAATGGTTTGTGGTAAGCGGATTTTATGCCGTTTCGGTATTTTTCTTTTTTTCAGGGTACGGACTGCAGAAAAGATATATGGAGGACGGAGACAAATACAGAAAAAGCTTTCTTTTAAAGAGAATTCCCAAAATTCTTATACCGTATATCGGTTATACTGCATTATATGTAATAATGAATAATGCCGAAGGAAAACGAACGGGAATAAATGAAGTTATTACATCTATAATTAACGGTACACCGACAGCATCCTATTCATGGTATATTATAGATATCCTGATTTTCTATTTTGTCTTTTATCTGCTGATGACTGTCTGCAAAAAAAGATATTGGTTGATGATTCTTTTAAGCGTTTTTTATATTGTTTTAAAAATTATCGTCTGCAAAAAACTGCTTTATTACGGAACATTCTGGTATAAAACAACGCATGTTATTGTAGTCGGAATGATATGGGCGGTATACGAGGATAAAATAATCAGCATAATAAAGAAAAGGTATTATATTTTTGCTGCAATCACGGTTATACTGTCAGCCGCATTATATATTATCTGTACTGAAATGCAGATAAAGGATTCCTTCAATCATGATTTATATATGCTTCTGGCAAGAATTTCCGCAATAGTATTTGTGTTGGCAGTTATGGCTCTGTCCATGAGAATAAAAAGAGGAAATGCGGTTCTTAATATGCTCGGACATATTTCATTTGACACTTACCTTTCACAGGGACTGGTAATCGGAATATTCGGTGCTGATGGTTTTAATATTACAAACAGTTGCCTTTTTGTTATTATTGTTCTGTTCGGAACGGTTTTACTTTCTTTTGTTCTGAACAAAGTGTTCGGAATTATTATGAAAGGTTATAACAGTTTAATAAAAGCACTGAATAAAGCCCCCGCTTAAAAATCAGGATTTTTTTACAGTCTGAAAAAAGGAAAGACAATGTTTTCTTTTGAATATCCGCTCTTAATACATACTCTTTGTTTCTCTGAATAATCTTTTTGTTGACGAACCATATATTTATTGTTTAATTGACTGAATAGTTTTTGGAGTACAACTATGATATTTTCAACAACCACATTTTTATTCCTGTTTTTACCGATAATTTTAATTGTATATTACAATCCGTTCTTAAAATCCTTACAGTTCAGGAACGCGGTACTTATAATCTCCAGTATATTCTTTTATGCGTGGGGAGAACCGGTTTTTGTTCTTTTAATGCTTCTTTCGATTTTTGTAAACTGGATTCTTGGCCTGTTTGTTGAAAAGGAACGGGGGACGAACAAAGCAAAAGCCGCTGTTACGGTTTCCGTTGTTTTCAATCTCGGTCTTCTGTTTGTGTTCAAGTATCTGACCTTTACGCTCGAAAATATCAACGCTCTGTTTGGTACAAATCTCAACACTTTTGACATCGTTCTTCCAATTGGTATTTCGTTCTTTACATTTCAGGCTATGTCTTATGTTATTGATGTTTACCGCGGAAACGGAGAGGTACAAAAAAATCCGTTTAATGTTGCGCTGTATATTTCTTTCTTCCCCCAGTTGATTGCAGGCCCGATTGTCCGCTATCAGACCATAGCCGACCAAATAAAGGAAAGACACGAAAACTTTTACGATTTCACAAACGGCGTTTACCGATTTATGATTGGATTCTGCAAAAAAGTGCTGATTGCAAATAATGTTGCTCTTGTGGCAGATGAGGTTTTCGGCAATACGGATAATTCCGCTGCAACTGCCTGGATCGGCGCAATTGCATACACACTGCAGATTCTGTTCGACTTTTCAGGATACAGCGAAATGGCAATCGGTCTGGGAAAAATGTTCGGCTTCACATTCCTTGAGAATTTTGACTATCCCTACATTTCAAAGTCAGTTTCCGAATTCTGGCGCAGATGGCATATTTCTCTCGGTACTTGGTTCAGAGATTATGTTTATTTCCCGCTGGGCGGCAGCCGTGTAAAGAAATCAAGACTGGTTTTTAATCTTTTTGTCGTATGGCTCTGCACGGGTATATGGCACGGTGCAAATTGGACGTTTGTACTATGGGGTCTGTTGTATTTTGTTATCCTTACACTTGAAAAGCTGACGGGCTTTGCAGAAAAGCTCAAAGGCTTCGGACATATTTACACAATGTTCTTTGTAATTATGGGCTGGGTTCTTTTCAGAGCGGAAAACATAGGCAAAGCGTGGGAATACATAAAGACGATGTTCGGCGCTGGCAGTGCGGGTCTGTTTGACGAAACTGCTCTGTTCTATTTATCAAATTATAAATTCTATTTTATTGCAGGTATGCTTTGCTGTTTCCCGATTATTCCTTTTGTAAAAAAGAGAATCAATACAGAGAAGGCTGCTATAAAGATTGTATCAGGTCTGTTCCTGTTGACAGTATTTATTCTCTCCCTTACATTTATAATTAAAGGCTCATATAACCCGTTTATTTACTTTAATTTCTGATAAAGGAAGTGAAAACATGAAAAAGTTCAGGACTGAATATGTTATCAGCGGTCTTTTCATCGCTGTTATCATGTTCTTTATGTGTTCTATAGGTATTCGCTTTGTCGGTACGAATATATTTCATGTTTCTTTCGAAGACAGCAACATCGCAGAAACCGGAGAAATAACTGAGGAAACAATCAAAATCGATTGGGAAAGCCTTTATCCTTTTGATCCGAATAACAGATTTGAATTTGAAACTTCGGAAATCAATGAAGCTCAGACCGTTCAGCAGAAGCAGAGATTGGATGACCGGGTAAAGCAGCTTGAGTCAAACGTTGATTATTATTCTTCAAACCTTCTTTTCGGCAGAATGAAATTTATTGAAGCTAATGCTTTGTTTAATAAAACAGTTGGAATGAAAATTATTTCCGGTACTGATTCAGTTATTGCTATGAATAACGGATATCTTACTTTTCGGTCATATAGCTACAGTGCGGAATATGCATCGGCAAGTCTTGAATGGTTTAATGAGAAACTGAAAGAAAAAGGTATCGGATTTATGTATGTTCAGTTTCCGACCAAGGAAAGCCCTTACGATAACAGGCTTCCTGTGGGAGTTGAGGAATACAATAATTCTAATGCTGATAACATTATCAGTGGTATAAAAAACAACAATATAGATTACTTGGATTTCAGACCGCTTTTAAATTCGAAAACTGATAACTGGTATGGATCCTTTTTCCGTACAGATCATCATTGGTTACCGGAAACAGGAGTCTGGGCAGCAGGAGAACTTGCTAAAAATCTAAATAATAGATTTAATTATAAGATAAGTGAAAGCATTGGGAATATAGAAAATTACAATGTGAAAATTTATGAGAATTATTGTCTTGGATCGCAAGGCAGAAAAACCACATTAAAGTTTACAGACCCTGAAGATATCAGCCTTATAACACCTAAAGGAATGACCGATTTTACAGTAAGAATAAATACAGATAAACCGAAAACAGGAAAATTTGAAGATGTCCTGATAAACATGTCGGTTTTTGAAAAGATAGATTATTATAATGTTTCTACATATTCGGCTTATATGTATGGCAGCAATGCGCTGGTTTCTATAAAAAATAACAATGTCCATAACGGAAAAAGATTACTTATTCTCAGTGATTCGTTTTGCAGATGTGTTGTGCCTTATCTGGCTCAGAGTATTGAATATATAGATGTTATTGACAGACGATATTTTTCAGGTAGTGTAATGAATTATATTGAACAGTTTTCTCCTGATACTGTTATTGTTGCATATATTTCAACAGAACTTGCGACCGGAACATCACACAGCGGAATGTTTAATTTTGAATAAAAACACAAGGTACATACTATGCGTTTTGGAATGTAGAAAAAAACTAAATCTCAAGCGAGGTTTATTTAACCTCATTTTCAAAATAAAAAGGTGCTATCCTTTCGGATAACACCTTTATGCTTTATTCGATTACTGCTTTGCGCCGTTGTCGAACTTTTCAAGAACCTTAACTGATGCTGCGAAGCAATCTGCAAGACCCTTTTCGTTCATGTTGTCGTAGCTGTCACGGCGTGTATGGTAGTAGTTTTCAAGCTTGTGGTTAAGACCTGTGATACCTGTTGCACGGAAGCCAGCCTGTGCGAATGCTGCTGAGTCAGTTGCACCGCCGAGAGGAGGAACCATGCCCTTGTTGCACTTAATGCCGAGTTCCTTTGCAGCTTCCATGTAAAGGTCGGAAACGTCCTTGTCAGCCTTTACGGTTGCGTTAAGGTCACGATAGTTTACAAGGAGATACTTGGGGTCGTGAATTGTATCGTATGAATAGATGAATGTGGGAACGTCGTCAAATTCACCCTTGTGAGCCTCGCACCATGCCTTTGCACCGCGGAGACCT
>JAZUDP010000065.1:0-7232 GCA_045639705.1 Acutalibacteraceae bacterium | reverse complement strand
TCCGCAGGCGCAAAGGACATGACAGTGAACGTCATTGAAAAAATCGGCACTGTTTTTGCCCACGGACTTGCAATGAAGCCGGGCAAGCCCACAATAATCGGCAAGGCTGACAGCAAGGCTGTTTTCGGACTCCCCCGTCACCCGGCGGCGTGTTATTTTGTAACCGAAATCATAGTAAAGCAGCTCATTGACATTCTGCTCGGAAGAAACGAAAAACAATTTGCGCAGCAGCTTAAGCTGACCGAAAACATATCGTCAAATCACGGCAGAGAGGAATACATCTGCGTTAAGACAGACGGGGATTATGCGGCTCCCGTTTACGGAAAATCGGGGCTGATGTCAATTCTCTGCGAATCGGACGGCTACATAAAAATCGACCGCAACTGCGAAGGTCTGAGAAAAGGTGAAGCCGTTGCAGTTTACCCGTTCAGGAGGTAAAAATGAAACATAATTACCTTAACAACACAGAAATAAACGAAGCAAAGGAAATATATTTTTCGGCTGTCAGAGCGGCTGAGTTTGCATATAAAACCGAAAGAATCAGTACGCAGTCCGCTCACGGACGCATACTTGCGGATGCCGTTTATGCTAAAATCTGCTCTCCGCACTACAACGCCTCGGCAATGGACGGAATCGCCGTCAACGCCGGGGATACATACGGCGCGTGCGAAACTGAGCCTGTTGTGCTGACACCCGAAAAGTACACCGTTGTTGACACGGGCGACCCCATACCCGACGGTGCTGACGCCGTTGTTATGGTTGAGGATGTTGCCGAGGATGAAAACGGCAATGTCAAACTGATTGCCGCCGTACATCCGTGGCAGAATGTGCGTCAGGTCGGAGAGGATATCTGCATGGGCGACATGATTGCTCCCACGGGAACGGTGATTTCGCCGTCGCTCTGCGGCGCATTTCTCGCAGGCGGTGTAACCTCCGTAAATGTTAAAAAGCGTCCGCTTGTCGGAATAATTCCCACGGGCGATGAAATTGTAAAACCGAAGGAAAACCCCGAAAAGGGTGAAATAATAGAATTCAATTCCACGATTTTTTCGTCAATGCTCAGCGAATGGAATGCCGACAGCAGGGTTTACGATATCGTGAAGGACAAAAAAGACCTGCTGACCGACGCAGTTTCAAAGGCGGCCGACGAATGTGACGCCGTGCTTGTGCTTGCAGGCTCGTCCGCAGGACGCGACGATTACACGAGTACGATTATTTCACAGCTCGGCGATATGATAATTCACGGCGTTGCCGCCAAGCCGGGCAAGCCTGCCGTACTCGGAATTATCGGCAGTGTGCCTGTCATCGGTCTGCCGGGTTATCCTGTTTCCGCAATTGTCGTTATGGAAGAATTTGTAAGACCGCTTGTGGATTTGTATTACAACCGCGCGGCAAAAAAGGAAGAAAAAATCAATGCGGTGCTGTCAAAGCGGGTCGTTTCCTCGCTCAAATACAGGGAATATGTCCGCGTGGCTTTAGGCAGACTCGGCGATGAATTTTTCGCCGTACCGCTTCCGAGAGGAGCGGGCGTTATCACAAGCTTCACAAAGGCGGCGGGAATTCTTGAAATACCGCAGAACTGCGAGGGTATTGACGCAGGTGAAACGGTCAGCGTCCGCCTTCTGAAGGATAAAAATGAAATTGAAAACTCACTTATCATCACAGGCAGCCATGACCCGATAATCGACGAATTAGCCGACATGCTTCAGAAAAAAGGCTGCGGCTTCAGCATAGTGTCATCACATGTCGGAAGCATGGGCGCACTTAACGCCGTTAAAAACGGTCAGGCGCATATGGGTGCCACTCACCTGCTTGACGGTGAGAGCGGCGTTTATAATGAGGCATATGTAAAGCAGTATTTCCCCGACGGCGGAGCTGTGCTTGTCAAGGGCATCGGCAGAGTTCAGGGACTTATGGTCAGGAAAGGAAATCCGTGCAATATAAAGGATTTTCCCGATATTAAAAACCACACCTATGTCAACCGTCAGCGCGGCGCAGGAACAAGAGTTCTCTGCGACTATCTGCTGAAAAAATACGGAATCAGTCCCGATGAAATCAAAGGCTACCGCAATGAAGAATTCACTCACACGGCTGTCGCGGCTCTGATTGCCGCAGGCAACGCAGACGCGGGAATGGGAATCTATTCCGCGGCTAAAATGTATGACCTTGATTTTATACCCATCTGCAACGAGGAATACGATTTTCTTATAAGCGAAAAGTATATTGACAGTCCTATGGTCACGGCGTTTATTGACGCGCTCCGAAGCGATGAATTCAGGAAGCGCCTTGATGAAATGGGCGGATACAGCTACACTGAATAGTCAGGTGATAATATGGAGCTTACGCATCTTAACGAAAAAGGCGAAGCAGTAATGGTTGATGTCGGCGAAAAGAATTTTACTGTTCGCACAGCCGAAGCTTTTGCAAAAATAAAAATGCAGCCCGCAACTCTTGATGCGCTGCTTTCGGGCAATCTGAAAAAAGGCGACGGGCTTGCGGCGGCGCGCATTGCGGGAATTATGGCGGCGAAAAAAGCATTCGAGCTTATTCCCCTTTGCCATAACATCCCGATTGAAAGCGTAAAAATAGAGTTTGACAACAACGGCTCCGATGAGCTTTACATTCACTCCTTCGCAAAATGCACCTACAAAACGGGCATTGAAATGGAGGCTCTTACCGGCGCATCCGTTGCGGCGCTGACAGTATATGACATGTGCAAGGCAATTGACCGCGGCATGGTCATTGAAGAAATAAAGCTTATTGAAAAAACAGGCGGAAAAAGCGGAGATTATCACAATGAAGGATAAATTTCTGAGAGAAATCAACTATCTGCGCCTTTCGGTAACTCAGCGATGCAATCTGAACTGCCTTTACTGCGGCGCGGAATGCCCCGACACCGATGAAATGACGGCGGACGAAATAAGGCAGGCGGTCGAAGCCTTCGCACTTTGCGGAATAAACAAGGTGCGTCTTACAGGCGGCGAACCTCTTGTCAGAAATGATATTGCCGGAATTGCCGCGGAAATAAGCAGAATTGACGGAATAAAAAAGCTTGTACTCACAACCAACGGCGTTGCGCTGAAAAAATATGCCGCCGATTTAAAAGCGGCAGGCGTAAGCGCCGTAAATGTCAGCATCGATTCGCTTGACCGCGAAAACTACAGACGAATCACGGGCAGGGACTGTCTCAACGAGGTGCTTGAGGGCCTTGACGAAGCCGAAAACGCAGGTCTTAAGCTGAGAGTAAACGCGGTGCTTATCCGCGGTGAAAATGACGGCGAAGCGGAAAAGCTTATCAATCTTGCGCAGGACAGAAAAATTGATGTGCGCTTTATTGAGCTTATGCCTTTTTCCGACACAGGCAAAAATGAAAAGCTGATTGTCAGGGGCGATGAAATATTAAAGCAGTTTGATTTTCTGAGACCTGTTGAAATGGAGAAAAAGGGCTTTGAGCAGAGCGTTGCGAGATATTATGAGGCTGAGGGCTTCAAGGGTCAGATAGGACTTATTACACCCGTCAGCGAAAAATTCTGCGACGAGTGCAACCGTATAAGACTGCTCTCCGACGGCAAAATCAAGCCCTGCCTCGGTCATGAGGAAGCATATGATTTAAAGCCGTACTTCGGCGACAGCGAAAAAATGCTTGAAATAATCAAAACCGCAATTCTTTCCAAGCCGAAGGGACATGAATTCAGCTGCGGCTACGGAAATACACACGCTATGAACAAAATAGGAGGATAAGCATGGACGGAAAGGTTTTATCAATAAACATCAGCGAAGCAAAAGGCACGCCGAAAAAAGCGATTAACCCCGGCACAATGATTGAGGATTTCGGCTTTGAGGGCGACGCTCACGCAGGCAAGTGGCACCGTCAGGTCAGCCTTCTTGCAAAGGAGAGCATTGAAAAGGCAAAGGGCATGCCCACGGACGGACTGTGCCACGGCGTTTTTGCCGAAAACATTACCACTGAGGGAATAACTCTCTATACCCTGCCTGTCGGCACTCAGCTTAAAGTCGGCGAATGCGTAATTGAAATTACTCAGATAGGCAAGGAATGCCACGAAGGCTGTGCCATAAGCAAGCTCGTCGGTCAGTGCGTCATGCCGCGCGAAGGCGTTTTTGCAAGAGTAATCAAGGGCGGCAAGGTTTACGCAGATGACGGAATTGAAATTATTAAATAAATCCGAAAATTATAAAACAGAATATTATTTCCCAAACAAAGTGATATAATTATATTAAACAGATAAATAAGGAGGACTGTATTATGGCAAAAAAATACAAATGCAAGGTATGCGGTGAAATCTTTGAGGTTGCAGACGGCGCAGAGGCAGTATGCCCCCGCTGCAAACAGTCAGGCGACAAACTGATTCCTTTCACAAACAGGTATGCCGGCACACAGACAGAGAAAAATCTTGAGGCCGCTTTTGCAGGCGAATCTCAGGCAAGAAACAAGTACACTTACTTTGCTTCGAAGGCCAAGAAAGAGGGCTATGAGCAGATTTCCGCTCTTTTCCTCAAGACAGCCGACAACGAAAAAGAACATGCAAAGCTGTGGTTCAAGGAGCTTAACGGCATCGGCAACACAGCGGAAAATCTCGCGGCAGCCGCTGACGGCGAAAACTATGAGTGGACTGACATGTACGAGGCCTGCGAAGACAGCCGAGGAAGAAGGCTTTGCAGACCTTGCTGCAAAATTCCGCGGCGTAGCTGCTATTGAGAAGCATCACGAAGAGCGCTACCGCGCACTGCTTAAGAATGTTGAGGCACAGGAAGTATTCAAAAAGAGCGAGGTCAAGGTGTGGGAATGCCGCAACTGCGGACACATTGTTGTCGGCACAGCCGCTCCCGAAATCTGCCCCGTATGCGCTCATCCTCAGGCATATTTTGAGATTAACGCAGAGAATTATTAATCCCGTAAAACGCAATTTAGGGACTGTCGCATTCGAAAATTAAAATAAAAAAACTAAGCAGTTTTAAGAAAAATCAATTTTTGATTATCTTAAAACTGCTTTTCGGTTTAAAACGGTTTATTTTGAAATATCGGATATAATTGTCTGAGTAATCGTCATATCGGGAAGAACCTCAATCTCCATAATAACAACTCTGATCGGTTCCTTTTCCCATGACCTTTCATAAGAAAGCGTTACTGTTGTTTTGCCTTCCTTAACAGCACTGAATGTGAACACTCTTGCCGACGGTACGCCGACAAAACCGCCGTCCTGATGAATAACATTATTATCGTCTGCAACCTTTACAATACTGTCATCTTCAATTTTACAAGTCCAGTGGTAACCTGTCGACGCGTTCTGCTCAAGGGCAAGACTGAACGATGATTTATCATTCTGATGAATCAGACCTCCTTGACCTGCATCAACGGAACCAATGCCGAACAGTGAGCAGATAAACATAATTATGCTCACAATAAATCCTATTATTCTGGAAATCATAATAACCGTCTCCTTTTGTTTTTAATTATATTAACATATTTTTTCTTTTTAGGCAACAGTTTGTTTTTTATTTGTTTAAACTGTTGAATTAATTACATAATACTGTATAATATTTTCAAACCGTGAAAGTGAGGTAATACCATGGATATATTAAGGTTCAGCACTTCGAAAAAATACGGAGAATTCAAGATTCTCAACGCGACCAACGGCGGCCCTTTGCACAAGCGTCATGCAAATGACCAGTACAGGTCAAATTTTGAGGATTACAAGGCGGCGAGAATTCCGTATTCACGCAATCACGATTCTGCGATGTGCGGAATATACGGAGGTCCGTATTCACATGATATCACCTGCATTTTCCCGAATTTTGACGCTGACCCCCTCGACCCCGCTTCATACGATTTTGAATGTACGGACGAGGCGATTCTCGTTGCTCTTGAGGCAGGAACAAAAACGTTTTTCCGCCTCGGTCAGACAATTGAGCATCAGATAAAAAAGCACGGCACAATTCCGCCGAAGGATTTTAAAAAATGGGCGGTTATCTGTGAACACATTATCCGCCACTATACAGAAGGCTGGGCAAACGGCTTCTGTCACGACATGCCCTACTGGGAAATCTGGAACGAGCCCGACCTCGACCGTGACGACAGCACGAACAAACGCTGCTGGGGCGGCACAAAGGCTGAATTTTTCGACTTTTACGAAATAGCCTCCAGGCACCTTAAGTCCTGTTTCCCCCACCTTAAAATCGGCGGTCCTGCTCTTGCCGGAAACAAGGGATGGGCAGACGATTTCCTGCGCGAAATGAAGGAAAGAAACGCCCCGCTTGATTTCTTCTCCTGGCACATCTACGGAAAATCACCGCTCAGCGTCAGCGAAAGAGCGGAAACAATCAGAAAAATGCTCGACGAAAACGGGTTTAAGGATACCGAAAGCATCCTCAACGAATGGAACTATGTCAGGGGCTGGGGAGATGAATTCGTTTATTCGCTGAAGGCTATACACTCCGTCAAGGGTGCGGCTTTTATCATGGCGGTTATCAGTCTTGCACAGTCTTCAAGCATTGATATGCTGATGTATTACGATACCCGTCCGTCGGTTTTCTGCGGTGCCTTTGATATGTATACTTACGAAAAATTAAAAGGCTATTATCCTCTTTACTGGTACGGAATGTTTTACGACATGAAAAATGAAATCCGCGCGGAGAATGAAATTGAAAACATTCATTCCCTTTGCGGAATTGATGAAAACGGCAAAATCCTCTGCGTTCTGACATATTACACCGATGATGACGACGCAGGTGAAAAGTCATTCAGCGTTGACTTCGGCAAAGACGGAAAATATGAAATCTATCTGCTTGACGAAAAGCACGACGGTGAACTGACTGCCACAACATCAGCTTTAAACTTCACAATGGAAGCGAACACCTGCGTTATGATAAAAGAAATATAAAAAATAATGAGACACAGTATGTCTCAAAACGGGAAACAGGACATTTGCCCGCTTTATGTCCTGTTTTTTCTTTTATAAAAGGTGTATATTGACGTCGAAAGCAGGCAGAAAATGGATCAGATAAAAATAGGTCAGTTCCTCAAAAGCCTGCGTAAAGAAAAAGGTCTCACACAGGAGCAGGCGGCAGAGGAATTCAGCGTTTCAAGAAGAACAGTTACACGATGGGAAACAGGCGCGAATCTGCCCGATATAAGTATTCTGACAGAAATATCGGATTTTTATAATGTTGATTTGCGTGAAGTTTTAAACGGAGAAAGGAAAAGCGGGAAAATG
>JAZUDP010000064.1:0-20832 GCA_045639705.1 Acutalibacteraceae bacterium | reverse complement strand
AATTTTGCTTTTAAGCATCACTATATTACAAACGCAACGGACAGCGAAATCGTCTGTCAGCTTTTTGACGCAATGCATGGAAAGCGGATGATTACGCTTGAAACAGTAAGCCGTCGGAAGGACAGAGTGTTTGAACTTAATATTGTTCCGCTTCGGATTATGTTCAGCACTCAGGGCGGAAGGCAGTACCTTATGGCATATACGCCCCGCTTCAAAAGAATTACCTCGTTCCGCACGGACAGTATTTTATCTGTTAAGTCAGGCGATGTATGCGAGCGTTTTGACGAACTGAGAGAGGCTCTTGACGGCATGCGTCCGCACATGTGGGGCGTAAGCACGCAGGGCACATCGGGTCAGCGGCTGGAGCATGTTGAATTTACGGTAAGATATTCCGACGATGAAAAGCATATTCCGAAAAGGCTTGAGCGTGAAAAGCGATGCGGTACCGTGGAAGCGATTGACGAAAATACAAGCAGATTTTCAGCGGACATTTTTGATTCCACCGAAATTATTCCGTGGATGAGGACGTTTATCTGCCGCATCGTTTCGTTCAGCTTTTCCAATAAGATACTTGAAGAACAGTTCAGAAGCGATATTGAGGACATGTATGATCTGTACGGAATAAAGGACGGTGAAGACGAATGATTTTCAGTGAATTATACGGTACATACTATAATACGGTTGCAAAAATTCTGAAATCCGCCGTTGCCCGTCCGCTTCAGAAAAACGAAATCAACCGTATCATCAGCGAGGAAGCCTTCGGGGAAAGTATTCTCAACATAGTTCCCGCAATTGAGGAGGAGCGGTGGCAGCTGATTTTTAAGGACGGAACAACTCCGCTGAAAAATCCGCCGTCAATGCCGCTGACAACGCTTCAGAAACGGTGGCTGAAAGCGATTTCACTTGACCCGCGAATCAGACTGTTTTCAGACAGCCTGCCGGATTTTCCCGATGTGGAGCCGCTTTTTACAAAGGACGATTACTGCATTTTTGACAGCTATGCAGACGGTGACCCGTATGAAGACGAGAAATACATAAAGAATTTCAGAATTGTACTGGACGCTGTCAGAAACAGATACCCGTTAAAGGTTAACATGACAAACCGCAATGGCGGTACTTCCTATGTTGTCATAATGCCCGAATATCTGGAGTATTCCGAAAAAGACGACAAATTCAGACTCATCAGCTCGGGAAACAGATACGGCAAAACGGTTAATCTCGGAAGGATTGTTTCGTGCAAGCCCTGCAATAAGCCGTTTGACGGAAGCCACAGCAAGGAAAGAATCGAAAGAACGGAGACCGTTGAATTTGAGCTGATTGACAAGAGAAACGCTCTTGAAAGAGTTCTGCTTCACTTTGCTCATTTTGAAAAGGAAGCGGAAAGGCTTGACGGTGACAGATATCTTGTGAGAATAACCTATAACAAAGACGATGAAACGGAGCTTGTTATCCGTATTCTGTCGTTCGGACCGATGATAAAGGTGGTATCTCCGCAAAGCTTTGTAAATCTGATAAAAGAAAGATTAATTAATCAAAAAAAGTTGTGAACAGTAATGTTCGCAACTTTTTTTCCGTGATAATGGCAATATCGGAAGTTATAATGTGGACACAAGGTGAACAGAAAACACCTTGCAAATCAATAAAGATGCGGACAGCAGACTCACATTCTCTCAATTGTCTATTAAATTATAAGACGTCTGCTTCACAGGCAGACAAATGTCCGGTGTTAATTCCGGTCTTGGGATAAAAACGCATCTTGTAAAAGGCACAAACAGCAATTCATCGTATTAATGCCGTCTAACTGAAAAGTATACGGAGGTGTGCGCGGAGATAGCTTGTCGGCGGTGAGGACAATTGCAGTCCGTTTCATGCTGAGAAGGTACGCGTAGATGTACGCGGCGAAAGCCGGATTTGTGCCTTGTTTTACGATGCCGGTAGCTCAGCGGCTGAGTGGGGACTCAAAATCCCCGTGAGGCAGGTTCGACTCCTGTCCGGCATCTCATCAAAAGGCGCTGACAGCAATTTGTTGAGCAGAAAACTTTAAATTTTCGTCGCTGTCGGATTCATTCCGATATAAAAAAGCGCCTTGTCCGAATCAATGAGGCGAGAGCCTCTTGAGATAAACGGCTGCGTAACGGGAATTGTACCCTGTTAACGTTCAGCCGTAAAGGCACCAACAGCAATAATCGAATAGCTGATCGGATAGCAGGTGACTAAAAATCACCCTTGCGGGTTCAAATCCCGCTTCAAAACGGTGCCTTGTATTTTGGAAAATCACACTGAGGATAATACAGAATTCATACTGTTATTCAGACTGACGGTGTACGCCGAATTGCTCCGGCATGCGCAATTGGGAAGTTGCCCTGCTTTGGAGACATGCGAGAATAATCTGTCACTGAATTATGTTTTAGCCTCAGTGAAAAGCACATACAGCAATTTTTTCTTCACCCTCTATAGTTCCGATTATTACTGCATATGCAGTACAAGAAGAGTGCTTTGTGATTATTATTAATTAATATAAGGAGTTGATAACTATGCTCGAACATATCAGAGAAGAAGCAAATAAAACATTAACCGAAAACGGAGCAATCACATTGGAAAGCACAGGTTCCGAATGCCTTGACCTTTTTGCGTCAATCGGCGCAATCCGTCGGGAGAGCGACGAAGAAATCGTTCTGCGTTTTGCCCGTGCATATGCTGAAAATGCCGACATAGCCATGAAGCTTCTGTTTTATGCCCGTGATGTCAGAGGTGGTCTCGGTGAAAGACGCGTTTTCAGAGTTATCATGAACCGGCTTGCAGACCGCGAACCGAAGAGCGTACTGAAAAATCTTGAATATATTTCCGAGTTCGGCCGCTACGATGACCTGCTCTCGCTTTTCGGTACAAAATGTGAAAAAGCCATGCTTAAAATAATCGAAGCACAGCTGAAGCAGGATATTGCCGCACTTGAAAACGGCGGCGAAGTATCCCTGCTTGCAAAATGGCTTCCTTCCGTCAACGCTTCCAATGCCGAAACGGTAAAGCAGGCAAAGGCAATTGCAAAGTATATGGGAATGAGCGACGCCGAATACAGAAAAACACTTGTTCCTCTTCGCGCTCAGATTAAAATCATCGAGAATAACCTCAGAGAAAAGGATTATTCCTTTGATTATGAAAAGCAGTGTTCCCGTGCAATGCACAAGTATCGCAAGGCATTCAGCCGCAATGACTTAGAGCGTTACACCGAATTCCTCAATGCCGTCAGAAGCGGAAACGCGGTTCTTCATGCCGCCAATGTTTCGCCTTACGAGCTGGTGGAGCCGTATATTACTGTGGGTTGGCACTGTAACAGCTGCGGCTTCATGAAAAATATTTCCGAGGAGGAAAAGCTTTCACTGAATGCAACCTGGGATTCGCTTCCGGATTTCGGAAACGAAGAAAACGCTCTTGCGGTTATTGATACCTCCGGCTCAATGTACTGTGGCGGCAAACCGCTGCCTGCCGCGGTTGCGCTTTCCCTCGGACTTTACTTCGCGGAACACAATAAGGGTATTTTCAAAAACAATTTCATAGAATTTTCACGTCGTCCGCAGCTTATTGAGTTGAAAGGAGATACATTTGCGGATAAACTCCGTTATGCCTGCACATTCAATGAAGTCGCCAACACCAATCTTGAAGCGGTGTTTGACCTGATTCTGAGAGCGGCAGTTAACAACAACGTTCCTCAGAAAGAACTTCCCTCCAAGCTGATAATAATTTCGGATATGGAGTTTGACTGCTGTGTAGAGCATTCTTCACTCAGCAATTTCAAAAATGCTGAAAAGAAGTATGCACAGTACGGCTACAGGCTTCCCGAAATCGTTTTCTGGAATGTTGCAAGCAGAAACAGACAGCAGCCTGTAAAGAAAAACGAGCAGGCTGTCGTACTCGTTTCCGGTGCTACTCCGAGAATTTTCTCCATGGTTGCAGGAAACCATCTTTCTCCCTATTCCTTCATGCTTGAGGTTATCGGGAGCGAGCGCTATTCGAAAATAGCGGCATAAAAAACGGGCGGATCATTCAATATGATCCGCCTTTATTATTAGAAAGGAAAAAATATTATGTTTGAGATAAAAGGAACAGTAAATACGGCCGTCTGCTATGCAAAGGTCGTAGAGGATGAAGCGATAGAGCAGATTCGCCGAATGTGCGGCTATGCGCTTACCGAAAACAGCAGAATCAGAATCATGCCCGATGTCCATGCGGGCAAGGGCTGTACAATAGGCACTACCATGACGGTTATTGACAAGGCCTGCCCCAATGTGGTCGGTGTTGATATAGGCTGCGGAATGTATACCGTTAAGCTTGCCGAAAAGGAAATAGATTTTGAAAAGGTTGACGAGGCGTGCCATTTTATTCCTTCGGGCATGAATGTCTGGGAGGGGAGAATGGAGAGGTTTGACATGACAGCTCTTAAGTGCTTCCGTTCACTTAAGGATTCAAGACGACTTGAAAGGTCACTCGGAACTCTCGGCGGCGGCAATCATTTTATCGAAATTGATAAGGCTGCCGACGGTACACACTATCTTGTAATTCACTCGGGAAGCCGAAATCTCGGCAAGCAGGTTGCAAATATTTATCAGCAGCTTGCCGTTGACCTTCACGCAGGCAAGGAAGACTATTTCAGAAGACGCGAGGAGATTATCCGTACATACAAGGAGGAGGGCAGACGCTCTGAAATACAGACGACGCTCAAAGCCCTTGACAAAGAGTACAAGGCAAAGGTGTCGGAGATTCCCGAGGATATCTGCTGGCTCTACGGCTCTTTCCTTGACGATTATCTCCACGATGTTGAAATCTGTCAGACCTTTGCCCGCAGAAGCCGTGAAAAGATGGCGGAAATCATTCTTGAAAGAACGGGCATGACTGCCGTCGAGGCGTTTCATACCGTCCACAACTATATTGATACAAACGAAATGATTCTCCGCAAGGGAGCAATTGCCGCTCACGAAGGGGAGAAGGTGCTTATACCCATAAACATGAGGGACGGCTCGGTTATCGCAGTCGGCAGGGGAAACCCCGAGTGGAATTACTCCGCGCCTCACGGAGCAGGCCGCGTCATGTCAAGAACAAAGGCAAAGGAAACCCTTGACATGGAAGCGTATAAGGCATCCATGGAGGGGATCTATACAACATCCGTAAACGAGAATACCATTGACGAGGCTCCCATGGCTTATAAGTCTTTAGATGATATTATTGATGTTATCCGCGATTCTGTTGATATCATTGATGTCATGAAGCCCGTGTATAATTTCAAGGCCTCCGACGATGATGTTCCCTGGAAGAAAAAGAAGGTGAATACTGATGAAGGAGCTGATTGTCAGCAAACTGAAACAGATTGAAAAAGATTATAACGTAAAAATCCTGCTGGCGGTTGAATCCGGCAGCAGAGCGTGGGGATTTGCTTCCCCGGACAGCGATTACGATGTAAGATTTATTTATGTCAGACCCGAAAAGGATTATCTCAGACTTGAAAAGGTACGTGATGTAATTGAACTGCCGATTAATGACGAGCTTGATATCAACGGCTGGGACTTACAGAAAGCATTGAGATTACTTTACAGTTCTAACCCTACGCTGTTTGAATGGTTTTCTTCTCCTATTGTCTATATTGAAACGGAATTTGCTGATGAGTTCAGAAAAATAATGAACGAATACTTTTCAACAAAGAAGGGCCTGTATCATTATATCAGCATGGCGGAAAGCAATTACCGCGAATATCTAAAAACGGATACGGTGAGAGCAAAGAAATATTTCTATGTTCTCCGTCCGATACTTGCCTGCCGTTGGATTATTGATAAAGGCACGCCTCCTCCGATGCTTTTTTCCGAGCTTGCGTCCGCAGAGCTGCCCGATTATCTTCGCCCAGAAGTTGAAAAGCTGCTTGATTTGAAAATAAACTCACCCGAAACAAAAATGATTCCGCGGATTGATATTCTGAATAAATATTTTGACGACAGTATTGTCGAAATAAAAGGAATCTTAGCAGGAATCAAAAGTGATTCAGATAACGATATGGAAAAGCTCAACGAAATGTTTTTTGAAAAGGTTATTGCAAATAAATATTTAAGTTAGGATTATAATACCGGGATGTGTCCGATTTGACTGACTGATTGTATAATAAATATTCGCAGAATCGGTTTCGGGCGTTTCCTGCTTGATATGATATTCCGGATCGCATACTTGCTTATGTGGTTAATACTTTTATCAGAAAACTCTTTTTTAATTTTAGATTGTCTGTTCGTTGACAAAAATTAAAAATAAATGTTATAATAATTAAAAGGTGGTGAATGATATGAAGTACACATTGAAACGGTACGATGAACCGTTGCTGATGTTTTCGGCTGATAACGGAGCGGAAATGAATATTGAGGTTTTGTGGGTTAATGAAGAAAAAAGGAATTTTCTTCCTCTTGATTTATCCGAAGTTTCTCCAAAAGGTATCCAAAGCTGGATTTCACACCGAAATATTCCACGAAACCGTGCTTATGTTGACAATCTGCTTTCTTCAATGGGTATGAGTATCAATCGCCCGTTGGATATTATCAGATTATCAAAGGGTCTTTCTCTTAATGACTGTTACTGGATTGTCGGTGAGGGCTTTGACGGCGACTTTAACAGCTGCAATCTTTATGACAACAGATTCAGCCGTGTTTTGGGTCAGATTGCATTTACCGGTTACGGCAGCAGCACCGGGTCGGTAATTTCATCAAGTCCTGAATTTACTACAAACGGCATGCTTCCGAAATGCTGGCGCAGACAAAACGGTATCATTAAGCTCTATAAAGGCGGCACAGAAGGTGCATCAAATACAGGTAACGAGCCGTACTCTGAGTTTTACGCTTATCAGATTGCAGAAATTCTCGGAATAAATGCAATTCCGTATAACCTTACAAAGTGGAAAGGCAGACTGTGTTCAACCTGTGATTTATTCACAAGTAAAGATATTTCGTATGTTCCGGTTGGTCGAATCGTAAAAGAAGGCGGCTTCAAGGCGGTTAAAGCGTTTTATGAAGACCTCGGCGACGAGTTTAAAAAAGCTTTTAACGACATGCTTCTGTTAGACGCAGTAATATTTAATTCTGACCGTCACTACGGAAATTTCGGATTTCTGATAGATAACAAAACGAATGAGATTATTGCTCCGGCGCCGTTATTTGACCACGGTAATTCATTGCTGAATTTTGCAGGCAGAGATGTGCTTGAAAGTGCGGAATCGCTTGAAAAATATGCAAAAACAATTTTGCCGTGCGTTTATGATGATTTCATAGGCGAAATAGAGCTTACCCACGAGCAAAGGAACAATTTAAGAAAACTGCTTGATTTCAGATTTACGCGGCACAGCAGATATAATCTCGATAAAAAGAGATTAACAATGCTTGAAAAGATCATCAGTAACCGTGCTTCAGAAATACTGAATAAGTAAAAATAATCCACCGAGTCTCTAAGATTCGGTGGATTGAAATTTATAGTTCGTTTTATGGATATATTCTCCGAAAAGCGGAAGAAGTCGGATTCCTCGACTTCTTAAACTTTATACCGTTTCAGAAATTTCTGCTCTGCGGTGAAATAACAGCGAAGGAAATTTTTGAAAGTGTCTCCGTATAATCAACCGTGTTTGCATAATAAAGCTTTCCGTCATCATCTGAACGGAAGAATGATGCGTGATAGCCAAAACCGGGTTTATCGGAATAATCAAGAGGATTTTTCATTATTCTGAAGCTTTTCCCGAAATTGCTGCTGATAAACAAATCGTTTTCTTTACTGCTGCCGTATTTCCCACTGACAATGAGAGTGCCGTTTCTGCCGCCGTCAGGTATCCATATGCAGGACGGCGCGGAACCGATTGTCTTTTTGCCTTTTGATATAATCTGAGTTCCAATGTCAGCTGAGTCCCATTCGTCAATTGAATCGGAAGTTTTGAAATATACGGGATAATCTCCGTTTCTGCCGAATTCATAGCACATAAACCATTTCCCGTTTCCCATTTTTGTCAGCACAGGCATTCCCGGTCTGTCATCGGGATTATCTGATTTTACAACGGCTTTTTTATCTTCCCAGTTTACACAGTCGGCACTTCTTCTATACACTAACGTCTGACTGCAGACCTCATCGGAATCGTCAGAATAAAAGCAGTAAACATATCCGTTATCATAGACAAGCCAGGGTTCCCACACGCCGTTTTCAATTCCGCCTGCTTCATCAACAACAGAAATTTCGTCCCAGCTTTTTCCGCTGTCTTTACTGGCATAAACGGAAATGCGGGATTTTATTTTTTGTGACGGGTCTATGGAAACACCCGCAAGAATAATAGTTTCTCCAGTGTATTCTCCGACTTTTTCCGAAAGCTCCATAAGGCAGGGATTCCATGCGGCATTAAGAGATTCGTCAACTTTTTCGGTTACAAACGCATATTCTTTCCAGGTTTTGCCTGAGTCCTCACTTGCCATAATTCTGAAGCCTGTTTCGCTTTTGCTGAAAACCTCAAAAGAAGCCAGCAGCTTGCCATTGGAAAGTCTTATAACTGACGGATATTCAGCACCGTTATTCCAGACGTTTTCGTCGGGGCAGAAAATATCAGATTTGCTTTCAATATTGAATATTACATCTTTTGTCCATATCCTCCGGTCGTCATCAAATGAAAATCCGAAAAGTGAAAGCAGCGAATAAATTATAAATAAAAGAAATGAAAGCATCTTTTTCATATCAGTATCTCCTGTAAATCGGGTTTATTTTAATTACAGCATATTATCTTTTTTATTATTATAATATTTTTTTTCGGATTTTGTCAATGAACATAATTTCTTAAATAAAAACGAACCAGTTGATTACAGCGATGATGATACCGTTAATGATATCATCATCGCTCACGGTCGATATCTCTTGCAGTTTCCTGCTCTGAAGCGCCTGCTTTGCTTAATATATCCGCAATTTTTCTTACCATCTTTCTTATTATGCTGTGATATTTAATATTTGTATGCTCGTCTAAAAATTCATCAAGAGCTTTCAGTGCACTCCCTGCGTCGGCGACGATGCTCTCAAGCAGCGACAGCCGGTTACGCTGTTCGATGGCCTTTATCTTTTCGGGGATGTTTTTCTTGATATATGTCTGAAGCTCTTCTTTTTCTTCACGCAGCTTCGGCAGCTCTCTTGCCAGTATTGTATGCTCCGCTTCTTCAGCCTTCTTCAATTTAAGTAATTCGGAGTATTCTTTTCTGAGTTCCTTTATATCTTTCCTTTTTTGGGTGATATTCTGAGCTTCAAGTATTATCTGTGCGTTTTCAGCCATTTTCAGCTTATCTGCTTCAAATTTTTCATACTCTTTCTTTGAAATTTCGAAGGTATCTTCCTTGATAACCTTCTTTTTCTTTTTTACATTAAGATACTCGTTCACAACATCCGATAATTGTTCTACCTTTATTTTAGTATCGGCTTCTATCTGCTCTTTTTCTTCAACTGCTTTATCCCGTTCCTTAATGGCTGTCTCGAGATTTTCCGAAATCTCGGACAGCTTTTTCTCTGCGGCTTCAAGCTTCTCTTTTTCTTTGCGATATTTAAACTCTATTAATGATAACCCTGTTTCGGAAGCCTCTTTCGGAACTTCTTCAATTTCAATTCCGTGACTTTTGCACACTTCAACAAAATGTTCGCGTATCAGTTTTGAATAAACCATTTTAGCGTTGTTGTTTCTGTCTTTTTTCTTCGATGTATCCGGTCTCTCAATACCCATAGCTTCCAGCGCTTTGGTCTGATTGACCTGCAATGCTTCGTGGTCATCAACAGCCGTCCAGACCTTACGCATGTGTATATGGTCAGTTCCCGGTTCATCGGTATGCAGAGCAATATCAAGTATTTTTATATTAGGAAAATTTTTAGCTTCCCATTCAATTTGTTCAAGGCAGAGTTTCCACAGCTCATCGGGGTCCATGCCTCCGTCATCAACGTTGCCTATCTGCATTATAACTTCTTCGGGGCACGTCCGTTCATTCTTTCTGAATTCGTCCATCGTCTGCACTCTTTCGGGATGACGACCCTTGATGTATCTGTCATTCTTCTGCTCGAGGTATAACGCGAAATTTTTCTCATAGAATTTCCGCTCGGCTTCTTCAAAAGTTAAATTCTCATCGGGATAAACATGCCACGTCCTGTTGTTTACTGTTTTAGCGGGGTCGACGTGTTTTGAATGCTTGATGTCATAATTGCGGTCATTATGTTTTGCGCTGTAAACGCCGTCCTTGCCCTTTCGACCGTTGTGGTTGGTCAGCCTTTTTGTCGACATATTAACTGCTTCCTTTCAACTTCAGATAAATTGTTCTATAGTTAATATGTCAGTTGGCTGCCCCGGCAGCCCCACAACAGTAAACAGTACCCCGTACCGATTATCGAAACGATAATCCGGGGCCCCACTCTTTCGGGAAAGAGTCAAAGCCTGTTTTGCACGGCAAAAGCTCATGATCACTCCTTCACACACCTGCTCGGGGAGAATGGCTGTGCTTTTGTAAGGTGTGTTCCGGAGGTGCGAATAAATCACCGTTACTGTTCAACGATTTATTCGCACGTTTGCCTTTGCGTTTCCGTCTTCCGCGTCTTTCATATTATTCATGACAGGTGGACATTCACCTGAACAACATATGAAACGAGGTGAAACAGATGGAAAAGGCAAAAACTGATGTCGTTCCGTATACTACCGTTGAGCAGTATCGGGAATATATGAGCGGTTCTCCCGATGACGACAAAACGCAAAGGCACAACCCGCCGCCCAAGGACGGTATTACACTTGCGGAGCTCGGCAGAAAACGCGACAATGAAATTCTGTCGATAATAAATGAAATGGGACAATGCGAAAACAAGTCAGATATCAGGGTGATGTACTGCCATGGATATTCATTCAGCTGGAATGACCTGACAGTAATTGCAGACTTCAAAGGTTTTATAAATGACACCCCGGGTCAGCGAAAAGTACAGTACTCCATGCCGGATAGTTCAGCAGGGGAGAAGTCGGTTAATACTTCAACTGACAGAATTGAGTTTTACCGTGGACTTGAAGCGTATCCGATAGAGAAGAAGCTCTATCTCAGCAAAGAGGCTTCGTCGATGCTGAAAAGTATATTTATCAGAGAGTCAAGCGGAAAGCCGTATGAGAATTCAATTAAGTCGAGAATACTATCGGCAATAACAGAAAAAGCAATAGCTGAAACATATCGGAAAAAGAAAGAGGGAACGCTTAAAATTATCGCTAAAGAAGAGGAGATATGAAAAATCCCTCAGACAGTCATAATCTGATTGTCTGAGGGATTTCTGCTTAATGTTGTCAGTTTTTTGTATTGTTATCTATCCACAACATTACTTCAGAGGCAGGAATGTAATTCATACCGTTGATAACAACGAAGAGGAGCTTGCCCTGCTTTCTCAGTTTATAGATATAGGCCTCGGTAAAACCTAACCATTCGGCAAGCTCCTTAGGCCTGAAATACTCAGTCATCTGACTCACCGCCCGTCCATGCTTCATACCAGTCACGTCTGATACGGTAAATGCGCCCGGGATGAAAAGCTTTTAAATGCCCGTTTTTGATGTTTGAAATTACATAACTGCGGCTTACATACATCTCTGCCGCTATATCATCAACGGTAAGCCATTCTTTTTTCTTTTGAAATGCCACGTTATCACGTCCTTATTGTTTTATAATAATATGGCATTTCAAAAATCCGTTTTTGATCGGCATTGGCTGAAAAATTTTTAATATAAATAATGATAACATGACAAATAAATCCTCCTGCGGTTGCCGTAAATAACCGAAGGAGGATTTTTTAAAACTTGAAATATTAAGTTTTTAAAAAATTTTTATAAACCTGTTATTTTTCGATTTTGAAAGAATACTTTTGACTTAAAGTGCAAAAACAGCAAAATCCGTACCCCCCTTTTGTACCCCCCTAACAGACAAAATTTAACGATTTTAGGGGGGTACAACGTGTTTTAGGGGGCTTTTTTTAACCCTTAAAAAAAGCAAAAAAACCGCTGAACTCCTAGAGTATCAACGGTTTCAAGGTGGTCGGAGTGGCGGGATTTGAACCCACGGCCTCTTGGTCCCGAACCAAGCACGCTACCATCTGCGCTACACCCCGACAGCGCTGATAATTATATACTAAAATAAGATTAAAATCAAGCCTTTTTTAAAAAAACTTTTATTATGGCGGCATTCTTTACAAAATGGCCGCTTTTTTATTGTTCATTTGACCGAAAACCTTGTACTTGCACTTTAAAGCGAAATAAACTATAATATAAACTATAATAGTATAATTATACGCATTTTTGCTTTTGGATAAAAGGAGTGCTTTGAATGAAACGAAAAATTATTTCGCTTTTGCTTTCTTTGATTCTGATCATTATATCTGTCGCCCCTGCGTTAACAGTCGCAGATGCGGCGGTGTGGACGGGTTCGCTTGTCGTTCCGCCGCTGTCAGACGGAGTTTATCAGATTTCCAGACCGGAGCATCTGGCATGGTTTGCTTATGCCGTTAATTCGGGCAATCAGACTTTAAAGGGCGTTCTGCTAAACGATGTTCAGATGAATAATCCCGGCTCAACGGCAAACGCGTGGACGCCTATCGGAACCGAGGCCAATCCTTTCAAGGGTACATTTGACGGCGGCGGATATACAATCAGCGGTATTTTTGTCAATTCGGCGCAGATGTGCAAGGGACTTTTCGGTTATGTTTATTACGATTTGCCGGAATCTCAGGACGATGTCAGCGCGGAGTATATCGTTGAGACAAGAGAATATACAATAAAAAATGTTAATGTTGCCGATGCGGTTATAACGGGCAAACAGAATGTCGGCGGTATTGCAGGCTATGTGTACAATGCTGGTATTATTGACTGTTCGTTTTCCGGAACAATCCGAAGCGTTGACAACAGCGTCGGCGGCATTGTCGGCTGGGCGACTATGAGTTCGGTTATCAGCCAGTGCAGCTCGACGGGTACGGTTACGGGACATCAGCGTGTCGGCGGAATTACCGGCTATACAAACGGCAACTCGGTAACAACAAGGTGCTACAGTGATGCCGCCGTATCGGGTTATATGAATGTCGGCGGTATTGTCGGAACGCTTTCGGCCTCGGGTATGCTCGGATGCTTCTTCCTCGGCTCGGTTTCGGCAGATGACAGAGCGGGCGGACTTGTCGGCTATTCGGCTTTCGGCAGAATGCAGGGCGGATATACGATTTCTTCAATCACAAATACAGCCGACGGTACGGAATTCGGCGGTGCGGTCGGTTCGGTATACAGCGGAACTTATGAGAGTATTTTCTACAGCTATGAGGACTCGGGCGTTGACGGTTCTGCGGGCATAGGCAGAACCCCCTCGGAAATGCAGAATTCCGATTTTGTCAAGGAGGTCAACCGCTCAGCACCGTACTTCTGCTTTGATTATACGGCAATAAACAACGGATATCCCGTGCTTACATGGATGCTCAGACTTGATGTATGGATGGGAGACAGGTCAATGCCCGAGCAGGATTCTTCGGGTACATACCTTATTTCACAGCCCTCCGAGCTTGCGTGGTTTGCAGCTCTTGTAAACGGCACGCTCAGCGGATTCGCAGCCAATCCCTCCGCGAATGCGACGGTTGTGGATAACCTTCTTTTCAGCATCAATGTCTATGACGATGTTATGACAAGATTTGAATGGACGCCGATAGGCACAGCGGCCAGTCCGTATACGGGAACCTTCAACGGCGGCGGATATAACATCGCCGGTCTTTATACCGCTCCGACCTCGGGCTCAAACGGAGTGAATGCCGGACTGTTCGGTTATGTCGGAGCAGGCACAATCAGAAATGCGGTTATGGTTGACTGCCTTGTGTGCGGAAAGGAAAATGTCGGCGGCATTGCGGGATTTCTTTCGGGCGGCACGGTTACCGACTGTGTATGCAGCAGTGAGATACAGGGCGACAGAGCTGTCGGCGGTATTGCAGGCAGCCTCGGCTCCTCAACCTCAAAAATCATAAACTGCGCTATGACAGGCACAATAAACGGTACAAACATTTCAAATGAGCAGTCCTATCTTCAGAATGTCGGCGGTATTGCAGGCTACAGCAACCATGCTTCGATAACAAAGAGCTTTTCATCGGCATCGGTTAATGCGCCGCTCGCAAGATATGTCGGCGGTATTCTCGGCAACAGCTCGACGGGCAGCGTGACAAGCTGCTACAGCACATCGAATGTTACGGGCTTTGACAGAGTCGGCGGCATCGTCGGATACAACAACAACGGTACGGCACAGAGATGCTATACCGCGGGTAAGGTTTCGGGTACAACGCAGGTCGGCATTGCTTTCGGAGCTACATCGGGTTCAAATGTTTCGTCGTGCTATTATGACGAGAGCTTCAGAAATATTACAAATACAGTCACAGGCGCGGCTGCGAAGACTCCCACACAGATGACCGGCAGCTCTTCGGTTTCAAATCTCAGCCTCGGCAGTGATTTCGTATCAAGAGCGGATGACCTGTATTTCTATTATTATCCTCAGATTTCCGCAATGGCGTCTTCGTCCTTTGCGGCAATAAAAAATGCTTCGGTTAAGAGCGTCAAGCGTGTACAGAACAAATATGCCGCAAGAGTTGAAATCGACGGCAGAACGGATACATATTACGAAACACTTGAGGAAGCGTTTGAATACGCGGCAAACACCGTATCATCGGTGCTTCCGACTGTTTTCCTTGTACGCGACAAGGAACTTGACACGACGCTTGATATTTCTTCTGAGGTATGCTTCTTCGGCGAAAACGGCGCGATTCTTACGCGCGCTGCCTCGCTGACGGGAGCGATGATAAACGTAACGGGCGACCTTTCAATCGGTTCGTCGCTTTACGGATATGACGATTCTCCCGACCTGTACATTGACGGCTGTGATGTCGCGGGTACTTCGGCGGCTGTCGTCGTTGCAGACGGAGCAACGCTCAGAGTTCAGCCGGGCGTCTGTGTTGAAAACTGCAGAACGGCTAACACAAATGTAAGAGGCGCGGCCGTTAATTCTGTCGGCGGTACGGTAATTGTATCGGGCGGAAAATTTGAGAAAGACATTTCAAGAACCGTCGGCGGCGCGATTTACAGTGAAAACGGAACGGTTACCGTTACGGGCGGCGAATTTATTTACTGCGAAGCAACGCAGGGCTGCGGAGTTTACAACAATAACGGAACAGCCGAAATTTCAGGCGGCAGGTTTACGGAAAATATCGCAAGCCTTTACGGCGGTGCTGTGGCAGGCTACGGCGTTTATTCAAAAACAACTGTTTCGGGCAGGGCTCAGCTCATCGGCAATCAGGCAACCTACGGAGGCGCCGCAGCCGTTCAGAGCTACGGTACGCTTGTAATCAGCGGCGGCACGATTTCGGATAACCGCGCCTATGACAACGGCGGTGCGGTTTATATCGGTGCGAATTCGGAAGCGGTAATATCGGGCGGTACCTTTACCGGCAATTATTCGGACAGAGCGACAGGCGGCGGCGTGTATAACGGCGGTGATTTATCGCTTAAGGGTTCTGTTCAGTTTGATACTGATAACGATATATACCTTGCCACCGGAAAATATATTACTCTTTCCGACAGACTTACCTGCCCCGGTCATGCGGCGGTAATAACTCCGCAGAATTATGTTGAAGGCACAAAGGTTCTTGCAGGCTCGGCACTGAGTTCAAACTATACAAAATTCGGACTGAATAAAACCGGCTGGCACATTCTCGCAAGCGGAAAGCTTACAAGCACAGCGACAACGACGGTTGCGCTTCTGAGCAAAAACGAAGCCTATTCGGTCGAATATGTTTCTCTTATAGACGCCTTTGCGGCAATAGAAGAAAACGATACCGCGATTATAACGGTAGTTGCGGACAATGTTATTACCGATACAATTCCCGTTCGCGGCGATGTTACGCTTATCTGCGATGAAAACAGCTTTGTAACAATGCGAAGCGGCTCATATCACGGCGTCCTGTTTGATGTTCAGCCTGACAGTATACTCCGTTTCGGCGACAGCGTTCTGAATCCCGACAGGCAGGCACAGAACGATTATGCGTCCGGCACACAGACGGCAGGACAGATGATAATTGACGGCGGCGCGTTAAGCACGGGCGTTGTCGGCGCGGCCGCTGTAAACGTTCAGTCGGGCGGACAGTTCTTCATGTATGACGATGCGATTATACGCAACTGTTCAAATACAACAACGGGTACCGTAACCGTTTCGGGTACAATGCATATGTACGGCGGTACAATCTGCGATAATTCTTCATACTGCGGCGGCGCGGTTTATGTAAAGAGCGGCGGAACGCTTAACACCTACGGCGGCGTAATCACAGGCAACACATCGACTAAAGGCGGCGATGCCGTATACTCGCTCGGCAGGGTTGTCAGAAATATCAATTCCTATAAATTCCATTATATTGAGACGCTTTACGACGGAGCGGGCAATATTACGGGAATGGCGGACCCCGTTTATCAGTCGGAGCTTAAAACCGATATTCTTGCTGACGGTGATGTTTATGTCGATACAAGTCTGATTTACAGCGGTGAAACGGAAACGGCGGTTTATGTCAGAAGCCTTGAAAACATTCCCGTGCAGACAGAGTTCAGTCCCAATAACATGACGGTTGCGCTTAAGACATATACGGTAGGCGCTGTTGCGGTTACGGGTACAAATGTTGCTGCTTACTGCGAAAACTATATTCCCTATGCCGACGGTTACTATGTTATGAGCGATGGCAGACTTGGCATCAATAAGCTTGTGACTAAGGCAAATTCGGGTTATTCGATTAAAAGACCGGACAGCGTGCTTACGGGAATAAAGCTCGGAAACAATAAGGTAAGCACGGTAATGTCAAAGTTTGTAAACTCGACAACGCTTATCAAAGTCGTCAACGCAAAGGGTACTCCGCTCAGAAATACCGCAACGGTTACAACGGGCTGCAGGGTACGCCTTGTCAACACTTCGGGAACGGTTATTGATGAGGTCGGCATCGTTGTTTACGGCGATGTAAACGGCGACGAAAAGATTGACGGACAGGACGCTGTTCTTATCAGAGTAATAGCCGACGGCATGCTTAATCCGTCAAACGCTTCCGCGGCGGAGCTTGAGTCAGCGGATGTAAACCGTGACGGAACGGTTGCGTTTATTGATTCGGAACAGGTTGAGGCATGCGGCGTTCTGAGTATGACTCCTGACCAGATACAGTAATCAGTTGACAGAATCGGAGGTAATATTATGGCAATTTATGAGTGCGAAAGCAAAAGACCGTTTGACGAGCTTGTAAAAACAGTCGAAAACGGTATAGTCAAAGGAAGCATGTCGGCTTCGCTTGAAGAGAAGAGCGATTTCAGGGCAGGGGATTCACGATGCAGCGTGCGTGTGTTTGAAAGATACAGCACGCTCGGACAGAACCGCGTAAGCATGAGCGTCACTTTCTTTCAGAGCGGAGACAGCCCCGTTTTTATTTCTGCGATAACCTCCGGCGGCAGTCAGGCAGTGTTCTTTAAAATCAACACATTCGGTGAGGATTCATTCCTTGAAAAAATAAAAGAGCTGCTCAGATAAGCAGAAAGCTGTGGACTTTCAGCCCACAGCTTTTTCTATACAGCTTGTTCAGTTTGCCCTGTTCATGGCTCTGTCAATATTTCCGTCAAGCATATCCGGCAGAACATCGACGGCCTTCTGAATTGCCTTCATCAGCTCTTCCATTTCATCCTTACCGAAGGTGGAAAGCACCCAGTCTGCAAGATTATAGTCGGGGTGCGGCTTTTCGCCTACGCCGATTTTGATGCGCGGAAAATTATCGGAATTAAGGTGGTAGATTATGCTTTTTATTCCGTTGTGTCCGCCGTCTGAACCCTTGCGGCGTATTCTCAGCTTGCCGCAGGGGAGGGAGATGTCATCAAAAATGACTATGATTTTCTCAGGCGGAATTTTATAGAACGATGCAAATTCACGCACAGCCTCGCCGCTGTTATTCATAAATGTCTGCGGCTTTACAAGCAGACAGCGGTGACCGTTTATTACCGTATCTCCGTAAAGCGCCTTGTATTTGAGCTTTTTTATATCGGTATTCTGCTCGACTGAAAGGCGGTCAAGCGTGAGGAAGCCCGTGTTGTGCCGTGTATATTCATATTCCTTTCCGGGATTACCGAGACCGACAATCAGAAACTCGGGCGAGCCTGCGGAAGAACCGAATTCTTTCTTTTTAAAAAACATTTTACTTCTCCTGTGCCAAAATTTTCGGGACGAATGCTCGCCCCGAAAGTTTTTATTTTGTAATTGTTAACGGGAATGTTTTGAACTGCGGATTTTCAAAATCGTCGATTGTCTGATCCATGTTTTCGATCGGAAGATAAACAACCTGTATGTTCATTTTTGAAAGCGCGTCCATAACTGCAGCTTCATCGGAATATTTTGACTCGTCATAAAGTCCGTGAAGAAGGATTTCGGCATATCCGCCGGGATCAAGTCCGATTTCGCAGCCTACGCTTGTATAATCATCAAGAACGATTCCGTCTGTGTTTGTATGTGAAAGTCTGTCTGTGGTAATACGGGTGGGCGTGGCGTTTGTAATGAAGCACGCGTAATCGAAGCTTACCCAGTTTTCGGCTTTTTTAACTATTTCTTCATACTGCTTTTCATCGATATTATAATTGTCGATGTGCTGTTTCATTTTTTCTTTTAAATCCTTGTTTTCCTTCAGCTGGTTCTTCAGATTCTCGCCTGAACGTACAACGTTATAAAGCGCGCGTTTGTCATACTCAACAACCTTTGTTGCCTGAACCTCTTTTTTGTTTGAATCAACCGATGTATACTCGAAAACGGTTGTTTCTTTATTTAAATCTCCGGAAACGGGAACAACCTCTGATATTGCCGAAGGATTTGACGGGTCATCCGCAGTACCTGTATTCTTTGCGGGTTCTGTTTTTTTACAGCCGTACGCGCCGAGAATGACGCTGAAAGCCATGGTTGCCGATATGATTCTGATAAGCTTGTTTTTCATGATTTACCTCTTATTTCTGCCATCTGTATGGCTTGTTTTTATTTACCCAGTCCTTTTTGACTGATTGCTTTGAACGCGCGATTACAAGCGCGTCGTCGGGAACATCCTCGGTTACAACGGAGCCTGCCGCCGTATAAGCGTTGTTGCCGACCTGAACGGGAGCGACAAGAGTTGTATCGCAGCCGATGAAGGCGTTGTCGCCGACTCTTGTTCTGAATTTTTCCTTGCCGGTGAAATTTGCGGTTGCGCAGCCGCAGCCGAAGTTTACACCGCTTCCGATATCCGCGTCCCCGATATAGGTAAGATGTGCAACGCTTGTTCTGTCGCCGACTGTCGCGTTCTTGAACTCGACAAAGTTGCCGACCTTGACGCCTGAGCCGATAACCGAACCCGGACGGATTCTTACAAACGGACCCACCGTCGCGCCGTCCTTAATCTCGGACGAATAGCAGTAGGTGTTCAGAAGCGTGACATTATCTTCGATTCTGCTGTTCTCAATATAGGTATTCGGACCGATAATACAGTTGCTGCCGATAACGCTTTCACCCTTGATTGCCGTACCGGGAAGAATCTCGGTATCAATGCCGATTTTTGCCTCGGGACTGATGATAACTCCGTCGGGGCAGGGGATTGAAACGCCGTTCATCATATGCTTTCGCATAATCTTTTTCCGAGCAACCTCGCTCAGCTCCTGAAGCTGAACCCTGTTGTTTGCGCCCAGAGCAACATCGGAAGAGCCTGCCTCAAAGGCGACGGCGTTGAGCTTCTTTTCAAGAATAACCTCAACCGCGTCCGTCAGATAGTATTCCTTCTGCTTTTCCTTTTTCTCAAACATTGCGGCAATGCCCTCAAGTGCGTCAAGAAGCACCGAGCAGTTGAACCAGTATGCGCCCGAGTTGATTTCATCAATGATTTTTTCGGATGCGGTCGCATCGTTCTCCTCAACGATTTTCTTGAGATGTCTGTCCTTGTTGCGGACGATTCTGCCGTAGCCGGACGGATTGTCAAGCTTTGCGGAAATAACCGTAACGGCATTTTTGCTTGCAATGTGATATTCGTAGGCTGATTTTATTGTTTCGGCATCCATAAGCGGATTGTCGCCGTTGAGGATAAGAATGTTTTCATGGATATGTTCTTTGATAAAGTCTCTGGCCTGCATAACGGCATGCCCCGTACCAAGACGCTCCTCCTGAAAAACGGTCCTGTATTTTCCGCCGAGATGCTCGTCGAGCAGCTCATGCTTATAACCTGTGACAACGCAGATATCGTCAACGCCGCCTGCCCTGGCGGCATCAATTACCCAGTCAATCATTGGCTTGAACAGAACTTCCGCGAGAACCTTCGGTCTGGACATCTTCATGCGTGTGCCTTCGCCGGCTGCAAGAATAAGTGCGCAATTTGAACTCATAATGATACCTCCGTTTTTATTAGATTCTTTTCTATATTAATTATTACAGAAAACGTAGATAAATACAATAGTAATTCTGATATTTTTTTGTAACATATTTGACAAAAGTTTCATTTTATGGGAATACTATTTCAGTATAAAAAGATATGGAAATGGGGCATATGTTATGATATAATAATTTTCAGCGTAAATGGGCGTATTGCGCCTTTTGACAGCTTAATTTTGTTAATTATTATTTTGGAGGTATAAAACATGGCAAAACAGTATGTTTACTCTTTTAAAGAGGGTAACAAGGACATGCGCAATCTCCTCGGCGGTAAGGGTGCTAACCTTGCAGAAATGACCAACATCGGTCTTCCTGTTCCTCAGGGTTTCACAAT
>JAZUDP010000063.1:0-8196 GCA_045639705.1 Acutalibacteraceae bacterium | reverse complement strand
CTGCAAGGGGAATGTCACGAAGTGACAAGGGGTAGGACCGCCGAATGGCGGTGGAGGGATTCTTTCTCAGTTTTCATCAGACTTTTTATAGAATCCCCTCGCCAACTATCGTTGGCCCTCTCCCCTTTAGACAAGGGGCGCCTGCTCCATCCAATCTCATCGATAAATTGGTATTTGTCGATGTAATTTCAATCATACTGCGTAGGGGCGATTCATGAATCGCCCGTCAGAATCTGCTGAAATTCGTGGACATTCATGAATGTCCCCTACGGTAAATTAAAAACAAACGTGTCATTCTTAGCGGAGGGGGAATCGCTGCTTACGTTTTACCACATTCTGAATTTGTCGTCCTCGGTAAGTCCCAGTTCGTTTACCGCTGTTTCAAAGCTTCGGGGAGCGCGCCGAAGTGCATCGGGATGATGTGCGTCGCTGCCGAGATAGAAGCGACAGCCGCAGTCCTTAAGTATTCCGTAAAATTCAATTATTGCGTCGGCATGTTTTGCCGATTTGTTATCGAAATTAAAATCAAACGAGTTGATTTCAACGCCTGCACCGCTCCCTGCAACCCTGCTGAAAACATTCTTTATATTTTCTTTTCCGATTTTGTCGAACAGCTCGTTGAACGGATTGTCGGGAGAAGCGTGATTGCTCGCCGGGTGGGGGATACCGACCTTGCTGAAATCAAATCCGTTTTCAAGCACTTTTTCAAGGCGTCTGATATATATTTCCGCACGGTCGGACAGAGTTGCGTCAGCCTCAATGGTTTTGCCAGTGAGCTGCAAATGCGTTGTGGAAATAATGACAAACTCAAGCTTGTCGAAGGTTTCTTTTTCTATTCCGGGTACATAATTTTTGTCCATGTCGGTTTCACAGCCGAAATGGAACTGAATACCATCGGCCTGCGGCAGGGGAAGTGCCTGAGAAATATAGGAATACTTCTGATCGGGCGGGTCGAGATAGAAATTTTTCTTCGTCGTATCCCACAGATGATTTGTAAGGCAGATATGCCTGAAACCGTTTTCAACGCCGTAGCGGAGAATGTTTTCGGGACTCTGCCCGGGATCATGTGAACACGGGGACAGAAAAGAATGTATGTGATAGTCATGGTCAATTATGTATTTCATTTTTTCACTTCCGAAAGGTATAAGAGTAAATTATAGTTTAGCGGAGAACCTCCGCATGTTCACCGTGTGAGCGATAATCAAATTTCCGTTGCTGTGCGCGAGCAATTATATTTTTCTCGGAATGTCGGGGACGCCATTCCCTACGAATTGTACAGTTATTCCGTCGACATGGTAGGGGCGACCTGTGGTCGCCCGCAAAATTTTATCAAACCTTGACGGGCGATTCGTGAATCGCCCCTACAAGCACGATTTTGAAACTCCGCTAAACTATAATTTATATTTGTTTAACAAACCCATAGCTCTTTTTATTATAGCCCTGAGCTTCATAGAATTTATGTGCGTTCTCGCGGGGAAGTCCGCTGTTGAGCAGAATTGTTCCGATATCATTTGCTTTTGCATATCGCTCAACTGTTTTCAGCAGTTCTGTGCCGATTCCGTTTCTTCGGTAAGGCTCGGAAACAGCAAGAGCGATAATCTTCATTGCCTCTTTTGATATTTCGAATGCAAGAAAGGAAACCGCGCCGACAAAGCCGACAACCTTTTCTCCGTCGCAGGCAACAAAGATTCTGTAATTACCCCTCTGTTTCATTTTGCCGATACGCTCCGAAAGCTCGTTCAGCGGAACATTGCAGCCTAAATCTTTTTCAAGGATATTCCTTATTTCGGGAATATCCTTTTCGTTATATTCTCTGTAAATAATCATAATAATATAAAATCGCAGGGGCGACCTGTGGCCGCCCGCTGATATTTGTTTAAATTTTTATTCTGCGTCCTCGATAAGTCCGTGAAGTCTTGCAAACCAGTAGGGCTGCAGGAACATTGTTGCAGGAGCGGCTTCCATGCCCTTGTCATCGCCCGTTGACGGGAACATCGTGAATGCAGTCGGGTCGTCGGATGCCTTGAAAATCGGTTCGGCGACATCCTCAGCGCCGCTGTCAGCGGTGAAGCGGTTGCAGTCGGCATAGATGATTCTGCGCTCATGTGCCTCAAGGGGTTCAAAAAGCTGCGGAGTCATTCCCATTTCAACAGGAGCCATATCCCACTTAAGGTCGGGACGGTAGCTGTTGTAAAGCGACCACATGACGGGATCCATCGGGAAGTCCATAAGTTCGTCAACAACATTTTCAATGTCGCAATGTTCGCCCGTAACCGCGCCGTAAACGCTGTTGAAATATGCGTTTCTCTCAACTCTTTCGTCGTTCCAGTGATTTGTGAGTCCCATTGAGAAAATAGCTCTGAGCTGCGGGTCATCGGTGTACTTCATAAGAAGATAAATCATAAGGAAGTCATGGTTGTCGTCAATATGAAGCATGTGACCGTCAAAGATTCTGTAATACATCAGGTTCATTGCGTAATGCCTGTTGTTTGCAAGATAATTGAACGTGTCGGTATATCTCTTTTCACCGAGCATATGCTCGCCGATTTTGAGGAAGGTGAGAATCTGAAGCGAATTTGTACCCTTTTCAAATATCCACTTATGGTCGTCGTTGAGCAGGTCGGGATTCCAGTTTGCCCATGTTGTCGGAACTCCGTCAGTATCGATAAGGTGGAAATTGTTGTCAAGAATGTGGTTGAGAATTTTCCTTACAACGCCGCGGATAAGCTCTTTTTCCTCATCGTTTGCAACATAGTCGTAGAACATCGAATATGCATAGAAATGGCCTACCATTTCATCTGATGAGGTCTCGCCGAGCCATTCAAGCTTGTTGCCGTCCTCGTCAACTGCGTCGTGCCACTCATGGCGTGCGCCGGTGCCGTAGTCGCGCTCGTCGGGATAACGGATTGCGCGTGCGGTGAAGCCCTCGATGCCCGTGATTTTTGTAAGCTTAATCATGGCCTTCAGTGAGCGGAGCGCATCGGCGCGAACCTGCTCGTCCCTGGTGCAGGCGTATTCGAAGGAGAGTGCGCCGACATAAAGCGCAGTCCACATGCCGTCGTTGTCGGAGTTGGTAATCCAGCCCTCGTCAGTGTCAAGAACACCCTCACGGTCAAGCTGTCTGTAAAGCACATAGCCGTCCTTGCGGATGTTGAGCCTTTCTGTCTGTGCGCGGAGATATTTTGCTTTCTCCTCAAGGGTCATCATCGTTGTTTCAAATACGCTGATGCCTGCGTCGGTGGAAACGCATACCGTTCCGTCGGGAGCAATTACAACGCCCGTTGCGTGAGGACTCGGAAGCCAGCGCTTGTAGCCGTAATATGTAAGCTTGCCGTTGTGCTGATGAATAAGTCCCGTTGCGGTTGCAAAGTATTTGTCGCCGTCATCCGCAACAGCCATGCCTGTAATATTGGCGTCGGGAAGCAGGAAAACATCATTCTTGTCGACCCAGAGGCTGTTGTCATCGTAAACGCATACGCCCTTGTCCGTGCCTATCCATACGTTTCCGACGGGGTCAAGATAAACGCAGCTTACCTTGTTGCTCGGAAGTCCAGTGAATTCGTTTCTCAGCTCGCACCAGTGCCAGCGCTTGCCTGTGAGGGCATGAACGCCGTCATTTTCCGTGCCGATATAAACCTTGTTGTTTCTGAGAGCGGCGATGCATGTACCCTTGCCGGGAACACCTATCTGCATGTCAAATTCCTTTTCTCCCTCGGGATAGCGGTAAAGCACGGTTTCGGTAAGAACCCATGTCACATTGTCGCCGTCAACAATCATATCAACCGGCTTAGAGGAATATGTGCGCATGCTGAGCTTCTTTTTACCCTTGAATTCATACAGCCTGTCATCAACGCCGACAAAGAGATGATTGTCCTTTGTGCAGTAGAGCATGGATATTTTCGGGTCTTTAAGTCCGATATCGAACGGCACGAATCTGTCGCCGTCACGGCGGGAAATGCCCTTATCGGTGCCGACATAGAGATTGCCGTCCATGTCAAAGCACATTGCGGCTGCTGTATTGGATTTCAGGCCCTGTTCTGTTGTAAACACGCGGCGTGTAAGCTGAGGAAATCTGCCGACGCGGTAAACTTTGTTACATCTTTTCATTTATAAACTCCTTTGGTAATTATTGGTTTAATCGTATAAAAAGTCTTCAACATTAAAATCGTCTTCGGAGAAGCCCGCCTCGCCCGGAACCTCGGGAATCTGTGCGATAACCTCCATTTTTCTGCCCTGTGACCACAGTGACGGAGTTATGCGGACCGTATATCCGCAGCCGCCGGGAGTGAGCCATTCGTGCATGGGTGCCTCGGGCAGACCGAACAGTGAAAGCAGAGCCATGATAACTCCGCCGTGGGTAACAACCGCGCTTTTTGTGATACCCGATTCGATAAGACCGTCAACGATTTTTATGAATGTGGTTGCAATTCTTTTTGAAAAGTCCTCGTTGCTTTCGCCGAACGGGGGAGCAACGCCCTTTTCGCCTGCGAGCCATCCCGGGAACACAGGATGATTTTCAAGCTCCTCGGCTGTTTTGCCTTCAAACTCGCCGAAATTGTATTCAATAAGCCCATCCATGACAATCGGTTCCTTAGACGGATAAATGAGCTTTGCGGTTTCGGTACATCTTTTCAGCGGACTTGAAAATACAACATCGACAACAGGATAGGTGTAATCCTGCTTCATCTGTGTTATCTGCTCAACGCCCTCTTCGTTCAGCGGCTCGTCGATATGACCGATATATCTGCCGTCAAGGTTGCCCGAGGTCAGTCCGTTTCTTATAAGCTGAATATAGTAAGATTTCATTTTATTATTCCTTTAAAAGTGCTTTATACAGTTTGATATATGCGTTAGCTGAACGGCCCCAGCTGAAATCGCATTCAAGCGCACGCTGTGTCAGTGCAGTCCAGTCGCCGTTGTAATAAACATCAAGCGCACGGCGGATAGCGTCAAGCATATCGTGTGCGTTATAGCTCTTGAAGGTGAAGCCGTTGCCCTCGCCGTCGCCGCAGTCTGTGATTGAATCGCGCAGACCGCCTGTTTCACGGACGATGGGAACAGTGCCGTAGCGAAGCGCAACCATCTGCGAAAGTCCGCAGGGCTCGCTCTTTGACGGCATGAGGAACATATCCGCGCCCGCGTAAATCTTGCGCGCAAGATCGGGGATAAAGCCGATGCGAAGTCCTACCTTGTCGGGATATCTTGCAGCGATTTCACGGAAAAAGCTTTCGTATTCATAATCGCCCGAGCCGAGAACGACAAGCTGCATTTCGGATGTGGAGAGAAGCTCGTCAAGAATGCCCTTTACAAGGTCAAGTCCCTTGTGGGAAACAAGGCGTGAAACCATACCGATAACGGGAACATCGGCGCGGACGGGAAGCCCCATAATCTGCTGCAGATCCTCTTTGTCAAGCTTCTTGTCTTCGGCGTTTTCTGCGCTGTAATTTGCGCGGATTGCCTTGTCTGTGTCGGGATTGTAGCCGTCAATGTCAATGCCGTTGAGAATGCCGCTGAGCTTAAAGCGTCTTTCGCTTAGGATTCCGTCAAGACCGTGGGAATACCACGGGTCGAGAATTTCATCGGCATAGGACTGGCTGACGGTTGTAACCTTATTGGCGCATTCAATCGCGCCCTTCATAAAGTTGATGCAGCCGTCATATTCGAGAAGAGATGTCTTTTCGGCGGGAATGCCGAGAACATCCTCAAGAATTTCTTTTCCGTAGACGCCCTGATACTGAATGTTGTGAATTGTGAAAACAGTTTTGATGTTTTCGTATCCCGGAGAATTTGCGTACATTGCCGAATAGTAAACGGGAGTAAGCGCCGTCTGCCAGTCGTTGCAGTGTATGATGTCGGGCTTGAAATCGATGTAGGGGATGATTTCGAGAATAGCCCGTGAAAAGAAGGCAAATCTCTCGGCGTCGTCATAGTGGCCGTAGATTGTATCGCGCTTGAAATAATACTGATTGTCAAGCAGATAATAGATTACGCCGTTGTGCTTTGCCTCAAAGATGCCGCAGTACTGCCTGCGCCATGCAACGGGAACGGAAATGTGTGTTATGAAACGGAGCGTATCCTTAAGCTCCTGACGGATTGTGTCATAAAGGGGCATAACGATACGGCAGCCGATAAGTCTTTTTCTGAGAGCCTGCGGAAGCGAGCCTGCAACATCGCCGAGTCCGCCGCTCGCCATAAACGGAAGTGCCTCGGAGGCAGCATATAAAACCTTCATTTGTTTCAACCTTTCTTTTTTGCTGTAAGGCTTCCGCCTTGAGGATAAATGCCGTTAAATTAAGAACTAATTGTGTTTGTTGAGCTGTTAATTGTAGGGGCGACCTGCGGTCGCCCGCTAAGTTTTATTGGGTTTTACGGGCGACCGCAGGTCGCCCCTACAAGTGTTTGTCCAACAAACAGTAAATGCGTAAATAGATAATATCGCTTCAAGGGGAAGGCATGGAAATATAAAAATCAGATAACAATACCCTTGCCGACAAATACGGGGAACGATTTGTCGCCCGAAAGAACCTTGCCCGGCTTGATGACAACATCCTTGTCCGCCATTACGCAGTTAAGGCTTACATTGTCGCCGATGTATGTGTTCTGCATAAGCACGCAGTCTTTGACGACCGTACCCTTGCCGATATGAACGCCGCGGAAAAGCACGCTGTTTTCAACCTTGCCCTCGATAACACAGCCGTCGGCGATGAGGGAATTTGAAACATCGGAATCGAGTCCGTAGATTGCGGGGACATCGTCCTTTACCTTTGTGTAAACGGGCTGTGAAAGGCAGAGCGCCTTTCTGCTGCCGGAATCGAGAAGAGCCATGTTTGCTTCAAAGAAGCTCTGAAGATTGTCAAGCATTTTAACAAATCCCGGTGCTTTATAACCGTAAATTTTCAGCTTTCCGAGGTTCTTCTGAAGAATATCCATTGTAAATGAGCGGTAGCCGAGGCTCATCGCTTCGTTGATAAGTCTTTCAAGCAGAGCCTTTCTCATAAGGTAAACGTTGATTGAATAGTCTGCCTCGCTGCTCTTGTTGCGTGCGATACCTGTAATTCTGCCGTCACCGTCAATGTTAAGCTCGGCAATTTCATCAATCTTCGGAACAGTGCCGTTTGTGTATGCGATTGTGATATCCGCACCTGTCTTTTCGTGCTGCTTAAACATCTCCGCAAAATCAAAATTGTAAAGCGTGTTGCAGTCCGTCATAAGAATGTATTCCTCGTCGGAATACTGAATATAATCCATTACGTTGAAAACGGCCTCAACTCTGCCCGAATAGATACCGCCTGCGGTCGAGGTGTTGAACGGAGGAAGAATGCAGAGACCGCCGTTCTTTCTTGAAAGGTCCCATGCGCGTCCGTTGCCGACATGGTCCATAAGCGACTGATAATTGCTCTTTGTAACAATGCCGACCTTGCCCAGTCCGCTGTTTACCATCGCGGAAAGCTGGAAGTCGATAAGTCTGTAACGGCCGCCGTAGGGTACCGAACCCATGGAACGCATGGCTGTAAGCTCGTTGAGATAATGGTCAAAGGTATTTGAGAAGATAAGACCGAGTACATTATTTGCTCTCATTATTCTGCCCCCTTTACATCTTCGCCTATCATGGCCTTGGGTGCGACATCTGCACCTTTTCCGATATTAACGCCTGCGCCGACAACCGCAACGCCCCATTCGTCCTTGTTTTCGGTTTCCTCGGGACGGCTGCCGACTGCGGCATTGTTTTCGATAACCGCGTTCTCGGCAACGATTGCATACTGAACAACCGCGCCCGACTTGACAACGCTGCCGGGCATGATGATTGAATCTCTGACGACTGCGCCCTCTTCAACCGTTACATTTGCAAAAAGAACAGAGAAGTCTACCTCACCGGCGATTTCGCAGCCCTCAGCTATCATGGAGTTCTGCACCTTTGCCGTGTCCGCAACGTAGTGAGGACAGGTGACGGGGTTCTTTGAATAAATCTTCCAGCTTGAATCCGTCAGGTCAAGGTCAACCTGAGGATTGAGCAGGTCGAGGTTTGCCTCCCAGAGGCTGTCGATTGTTCCGACGTCCTTCCAGTAGCCGTCAAAAGCATAAGCAAACATACTCTCGCCTGCGTTGTGCATTGCAGGGATGAGGTCTTTGCCGAAGTCGTTGCTTGAATCCGGGTTTGCCTCGTCATCAAGAAGATACTGACGGAGCTTTTTCCAG
>JAZUDP010000062.1:0-9790 GCA_045639705.1 Acutalibacteraceae bacterium | reverse complement strand
TAGAATCCCCTCGCCAACTATCGTTGGCCCTCTCCCCTTTAGACAAGGGGCGCCTGCTCCATCCAATCTCATCGATAAATTGTAATTTGCACATTTCCGACGGCTCGCGCACAGCAATGATAATTCTGATAACTGCCAACCCGGCGAACGACCGCAGGCACTGCGGAAAATTGTAATTTGTCAGGGTGTTTAATTATGGCAAAGGCATCTGCATATCTGATTTACTATGTATTTGCAATCATTGTCCATCAGTTTTTTTGCGCCGTGCTGTTGACAAACTGCCTTTCTGAGCATATAATATAATCAACATATGAATATATGTTCATGTGTATAAACGTTTAATATGTACGGAGGACTGCACAATGACAGATAAATATATAAAGAGCGAATGTATAAAATGCAGGAGCGTTACCGGAAGCGAATGTCAGGCATGCGGAAACCGCACATGTCCGCGGGTAAATGTGACCGACGAAACACTGTATGACCTTGCGGAGCTTTTCAAGGTTTTCGGCGACAGCACACGCATACGCATCATATCTGCCCTCATGGACGGCGAGATGTGCGTCTATCACCTTTCCGAAAGGCTCGGAGCGGGTCAGAGCGCCGTTTCACATCAGCTCCGCATTCTTCGTGCTTCGGGGCTTGTGCGTCCGAGGCGTGAGGGAAAGGAAATTTACTATTCTCTCGACGATGAGCATGTAGAGGAAATCTATTCGGCCGGACTTGCGCATATACTGCACAAAAACCGTATTGTCACAACTCATATTGCGGCGGAAAAGGAGGACAAGAATGAATAAGCATATTCACAGTCATGAACACAGCGACTGCGACAGCTGTCATTCCCGCGAGGAAGAGGAGGAAAGCAGGGTTTCGCTTATTCTTCTCGCAATATCGGCGCTGCTGATAATCATAAGCTTCTTTTTGCGTGAAAGCGTCGCAGGCGTTGTTTTCGGAATTATTGCCGTAGGACTTTCGGCATATCCCATCGTACTGAATGTTGCGAAAAGCATCAGACATTTTTCGCTTTCCGAGCTTGAGCTGATGTTCATTGCCATTGCCGCGGCCTGCTGTCTCGGAGAGTTCCGCGAGGCTGCCGCCGTTGCCGTTCTTTACCGCGTGGGCGAAATGCTTGAAGAAAAAGCGGTTCAGCGAAGCAGAAAAAATATCGACGAGGTGGCAAAAATTCAGCAGGATTTCGCAAATCTGCTCATGCCGGACGGAACAACCCGAAAGATTCACGCCGACGAGGTTGAAGTACGTTCAAAAATCACCGTGCTTCCTCATGAAAGATTTCCCATTGACGGCGTTGTATACGACGGAAAATCGACCGCCGACGCTTCCGCTGTTACAGGCGAAAGCATGCCCGTTGACATTGAAAGAGGAACTGAGGTCAAAAGCGGCATGATTAACGGTGACGGTACAGTCACTGTTGTTACAACGGCAGTCTTCAGCGAATCAACGGCTTCACGCATTGTAAAAATGGTTGAGGAAGCTTCAGAAAGAAAAGGTAAAACTCAGAAGGCAATTACAAAATTCGCAAAATATTACACTCCCGCCGTGGTCGGACTTGCGGTTCTGATTGGTTTAATCGGCTCAATCGCATCGGGGAATCCTTCCGAATGGGTACGCCGCGCGCTTGTATTTCTTGTTGCCGCCTGCCCGTGTGCGCTTGTAATTTCAATTCCTCTCGGCTTTTATTCAGGCCTCGGCGCAGCTGCAAAGCAGGGAATAATTGTGAAAGGCTCCGCATTCGCCGAAGCGTTCGCAAAAGCAAAGGCGGTTGTATTTGATAAAACAGGAACGCTCACAACAGGTCAGCTTGAAATAGAAAAAATTCATCCGCTGAAAAATCTCAGCGAGGAGCTTGTGCTGACGCTTGCGGCAGCGGCGGAGCATTTTTCGTCACACCCGATTGCAAAGAGCATAACTGCCGCCGCACCCGAAATCGACGAAGCACTGCTGTCAGATTTTACGGAAATCGCAGGCGGCGGAGCATCAGTAATGCTCGGAGGCAAAAAAATACTCTGCGGCAGCCGGAAGCTGCTTGCGGAGGAAGGCGTTGACACTTCAAAAATGCACGACGGCGAAATATGCGTTGCGGTTGACGGGAATCCCGTCGGCATGATATCGCTCAGAAGCACAATCCGTGAAAGTGCGGCCGACGCAGTCAGCACACTGAAAATGCAGGGCATGGAAGCAGCCGTAATGCTCACGGGCGACAGTGAGGCCTCAGCCCGAAATGTTGCCGAAAGCTGCGGAATCGACAAGTACCTCTGTTCTCTTCTGCCCGGGGATAAGCTTAAGAAGCTTGAAGAGCTTAAGGAACAGTACGAAAAGGTTGTCTATGTAGGCGACGGAATAAACGACGCTCCCGTGCTTGCCGCGGCGGATGCGGGCATTGCAATGGGACTCGGTACTCAGGCAGCCAATGAGGCGGCTGACATTATACTTGTCAATGACGATTTAAGCAGACTTGCTCCCGCGCACAGACTGTTTAAGCAGACGGTAAACGCAATGAAATTCAATATCATTTTCGCACTCTCCGTCAAGCTGCTTGTGCTGATTCTCGGTGCCGTCGGTTTTGCGCCCATATGGCTCGCCGTTTTCGCCGATGTCGGCGTCTGCCTTATCTGCGTAATAATCTCATCGCTGATAGGAAAAGATATTCATTAAAACAAAAAGCATGCCGTTCCTTTCCGGAATGACATGCTTAATTTTTTTATTTGGCAGGAGCAGAGTCCTTGCCCTACTATTACAGTCAGAAACGTTTTTTGATAATATTAACCTTATGCCAGTTTCACGAACATTTCAAGTATGCGCTTTACGCAAAGCTCAAGGTCGGCTCTTGTGATTCTGCCGTCGTCAAGACCCTTCTGCAAATCGTCGGGATAACCGCAGTGCATTTTCATATCATTGCCTGCCTTAACCTCTTTTACCGGGTCATTCTTTACGCCCCAGTCGGTGACAACCATTCCCCTGAAGCCCCACTCATTGCGGAGAATTCCCGTCAGAAGCTCCCAGCTTTCTGAGGTATGCTGACCGTTGATGAGGTTGTATGAGGACATTACCGTCCACGGGTCGGCCTCCTTAACGCAGATTTCAAAGCCTTTGAGGAAAATTTCTCTGAGCGCGCGCTCGGAAAGCCTTGAATCACAGGCGAAACGGTTCGGCTCTTTATTGTTGCAGGCAAAATGCTTCATTGAAACAGCCACCTTCTGTGACTGGATACCGCGGATTTCAGCGGCGCATACCTTACCTGCAAGAACGGGGTCCTCGGAGAAATATTCAAAGTTTCTTCCGCACAGCGGATTTCTGTGGATATTGAGCGCCGGTGCAAGCCATACGCCGAGATTGTTTTCGCGTAACTCCCCTGCCGCTGCCGCTCCGACCTCAAAGACAAGCTCCTCATTCCATGTTGCCGCAAGCAGCGTTGCACACGGCCACGCTGTTGTGGGAATGCCCGTTGCTGTATCAAGTCTCAAGCCTGCGGGGCCGTCAGCCGTGGGAACAGCGGGAATTCCGAGGCGCTTGAGTCCGCCGAAGCAGCCTGTATTTGCAACGCCTGTCGGAGCCTGACCGCCGACAAAATATTTCAGCTCGTCAACCGTAAACTGTGCCACAAACTCGTCCATTGTGCAGTCTGTACCGACATTGTCAAACTTGACGGTGTTTTCGGGAGCAACTGCGCCCGTGGGCTTGTTTTCACCGTAGAAATATTTCTCTTCGCCCATCGGCAGAGCCTCATAGCTGCCGTCGGCAAGCATTCGCTTTTCAAGTTTGAACGGTCTGCAAAGCTGAGAACACTGCTCTGTCACTGTATCATTTTCAACAGTGTATTCATAATCAAGCTTTTCGTTATCCTCAACCGATGTGCCGAGCCAGAACTTATAGCTTCCCTTTTCAAGCACATAAGCCGATTTTGCAATTTTGCCGAGGTCATCGAAGCTTGCCATGCTGTTTATATCAAATGTAATCGCAACTGTTTCCGATTCGTCCGGCGCAAGGAGCTTTGTCTTTTTAAAGCCCGCAAGCTCCTTTGACGGCTTGCCGAGTCTGCCCTGCGGAGCGGAATAATAAAGCTGAACAACCTCTTTTCCGGCGCATCTGCCTGTATTTTTCACGGTACATACGGCAACGATTTTTCCGTCGCTGCAGCCGCAGAATCTGCCGCTAATTTCAAAGGTTGTATATGAAAGTCCGAAGCCGAAGGGATAACGTACAGCCTTCCGCATACCGGGAACCGTTTCAAAATAACGGTAGCCGACATAGATATCCTCGCTGTAATCCACATATTCAAAACCGACCTCATAGTCCGCCTTGCTCGGATAGCTGTCATACGATTTAACAAGCGTATCGGGCATTTTACCCGAGGGATTGACATCGCCGCAGAGTATGTCCGCAACGGCGCCGCCGCCCTCCATGCCTGCCTGCCAGCCCATAAGCACAGCCTGAATTTTATCGTTTTCGGCAAAATATTCGCAGTCAAGAACCGCGCCTGCGTTAAGCACGATAACAACCTTTTTGAAAAGCTCCGCCGCTCTGTCAACAAGGTGCTTTTCAACCTCCGACATTATATAGTCGCCGCCGAGAACGCGTCTGTCCGTACCCTCGGCTGAAAAACGGCCGATTGTGATAACCGCTGTATCGGCAAACTCCGCCGCATTTTCAAGCAGCTCGTCGGACACCTCCGCTTCCTTTACAAACATGCTCTGAAATGTGTCATAGGTCATATCGTCGCGAAGCTGACAGAACTCCATGTTGTTGACAACATCCCATGTGGCGTTTATCTGCTCCTGAGTCGGAACATTCTTTTCCATTTCCTTGACATAATCCTTGTAAAAATCAATAAGGGGCATAAATATTTCAACATCTTTTTCACTCATGCCCTCATAAATATTGCGGATATAGGGGCAGTTTACATCGCCGCTTCCTCCGCCGCCCTTGATATATTCAATTGTTGTTTTACCGAGAAGCGCAACCTTTTCGCCCTTTGCGAGCGGAAGCGCGTTATCCTTATTTTTAAGCAGAACCATGCCCTCAGCCGCCGCCTGACGGGAAAGTGCGATATGCTCCTTTGACGCCGTGACGCATCTGCCGTCCCTGCCGAGCGGAATGCACGGCTGATATCTGAATCTTGCGTATTTTTCCATAATAATTCTCCGTTCTCTGAAAATATGAACACAGTAATTGTACAATGAAATGCAGAAATTGTAAACACCGTAAAAAATAAAAGTCACATATACCGGTTGATTTGTTGAAGCATAATATCAATGCAGAAATATAAATGTGCTTACCTATTGAAATCACAGCTTTTTTACTATATAATAAAGCTGAAATCATACAAAAAATGATTTTTAATAAAATATATCAGGAGGTAACCCTATGAAAAAAATACTTGCATTTTTAATGGCAGCCACAATGGTTGTTTCACTTGCCGCCTGCGGTAAGGATTCGCCGGAAGAGACAAACCCCACAGAAAACAGCGGAAACAGCGTGACTCAGACCGTACAGGACGGTACAGTTCCCGAGGGAGCAGTTACGGACGAAACAAAGCTCGGCGAGTCCGTTACTTACAAGACCGACAGCGAAGGAAACCTGATTTTTTCTGTCAAGACATCTGCTGATATCAAAAAAGGTTCCGGCTGGCTCGGAATCTGTCCTTTGGGCGTTTATCTGACAGAAGAAGCCGCTGACGCAGCAGATACCTACTATGAGTATTTAAATGAATCATACGATAAGGAATGGTTTGACGGCATCTACACCTTCGTACTGAAAAGCGAAAATATTGCGTCCGGAACCCATACAATGGTTCTGTGTGATGATGACGATTCCGGAAAAGTAATCGGCGAATGGCTCTTCATTGCTGAAAACGGCGGCAAGTATCACTTTGAGTTCAAGGATTCATGGCTTAAGGGTGCGGGCGAAGGCAGAAATCCCGAAGAATTTAACAGCCCCGAAAAGGAAATCGAATCATGGTTCACGTTTAAAGCTGATGAAAGCACTGACGAATGGGCAACATTCAATTTCGACGGATATTATCTTGAAGAGACCGACCCGCAGGGATATGACAAGTATTATCTGATGGTTTGCCCTGAGGGTGACTATGCAATGTATGAAGAAGCCATGAAAGCTCATGTCGGTGATTATTCCGACATCAAAGAAAAATGTCCTTATAAGTTCTCAATCGATCACAGCAACATTGAAAACGGCAAATACACAATGGTGCTTGCAAAAGCAGGCGGCAATGTTGAGGTTCAGTTCGGTGCCGAGAAGATAAGTGCAAAAGAGTGGAAGCTTGATTTCACAAATGCAAAAACAACATATCCCCTTGCAGCAGTTGCTCAGTAAAACAAAATAATTAAGCGTCCCTCTGATTTTTCAGAGGGACGCTTTAATTCTGCCCTTCAGCAGAAATATTCAAAATTAAAATCTGTTTCTATAAATGATTTTATCTCATCTTCGTTATTTTTTAACGAATAAGCAAGCAGAAGCTTTGCGTATGCCGCTTCGGTTGTACAGCCGCAGATAAATTCCGCGCCTTTTCCCCTGCTTCTGTGTGCGCCGATGATTCCCTGCGTTTCGTATATTTCTCCGCTGAGCCTTGAGGGTGAAATATAAACATCAGTTCCGCATTCCGCACAGATATCAAGCATTCTCAGAACGGAATTTTCTCCGTATCCATCAGATGCTTCCGTCTTTTCGGCGCAGGCCGTTCCCGAATGGAATGTACCGTGCAGAACGGCTTTATATCTGTCATAAGAAAAAGCTTCATAATTCAGTCCGACATACGGCGTAATCATAAGCACGCATTCCGAAAGCTCCCATTTGCCGAACAAATCAACAGCCTTTTTTACCTTGTTGCACGGATACTTTTCCTCTGTTTCAGCAAAAACTTTTTCAAAAGAACCCTCCGTGAAATCATCCATAAGGATTTTCCCGACACTGTCAAAATCCTCGGAGTAATTCTGACACTGCTTAAGCCGCGAAGCCATGTGAATATACATCTTTCCGTCGGAAATATTTCTGTAAGGCACATAAATATCCGGCTGTATTCCCCTGCAGATGCATTCAACCGCACAGCGGAAATTATCGTTTCCGTTTGCTCTGTCAGAATCGGGACGCGCATTGCTTGAAACAAAAAACACGGGTGTTTCCGTGCCGCTGAGAATCATTGAAAACAGCGAGGCTGAATAAGCCAGAGTATCTGTACCGTGGGCAAAAATAATTCCGTCATATCTGTCATTTTTCAGATAAAGCCGAAGCATTTCTATCATTTCATTCCACTTTTTCACAGTCATATTTTCGCTGAGAATACGCATGTTTTCCGTAGTGACAAACTGAACCTTACCGGCAAAAGCAGAATCCGATTTTCTGAAATTTTCCGTCAGCACCGTGCCTGCCTCTCCGCTTACGGAAAGCGTACCCTTTTCGTTAAGCTTTGTACAGATTGTTCCGCCGACTAAGAAAAGTAAAATTTTCTTCATAAAACACACCTGTAAATAAGGGGCTGTGCTAAATGCGACAGCCCCTTTCAGTTTTATTTGAGCTTCTGCTCAAGAATCTGCTTGATTGTGTTCGGGTTACCCGTACCCTTAAGCTCGCGCATGCACATGCCGAACAGAGCCTGGAATACCTTAACCTTACCGTTCTTATAGCTTTCAACCGCATCGGCATTGTCGGCAAGAATCTTGTCGATTACACTCTCAATTGTTGAGCTGTCAACCTTCCTGTCAAAGCCGTGTGCCTTGATATATTCTGCAGGGTCTGCGCCCTCTTCGATAACGGCTGCAAGAACAGTCTTGCCCGAGCCTCTGTTGATTTCTTCGCTTTCAACCTTCTTGATAATCAAAGCAAGGTCTTCCGCTGAAATAGCAAGGTCATCAAGGGTCTTTCCGCCCTTTCTGAGAACGCCTGCGCAGTCGGTAAGAATCCACGAAGCTGCTTCCTTTGCATTGCAGCCGAGGTCGGCAACCTTGTCAAGCAGCTGGCTGATGCCCTTGTATGAAAGAAGCGTTGTGATTTCCTTATCGCTGATGCCTGCTTCACGGTAAGCGTCTGCCTTTTCGTCAACGGCAACGGGTCTGTTGGCCTTAATCTGCTCAAGCCATTCGTCGTCGATTTCGATGGGCATAAGGTTTGCGTCGGGGAAATAGCGGTAATCCGCTTCTGTTTCCTTGTCACGCATTGCAAATGTCTTGCCTGTTGCCTCGTCAAAGCGTCTTGTTTCCTGAACAAGCTCTTCAAGACCGAATTCAATAGCGTCGATGTGGCGCTGTGATTCGTAGCGGATAGCCTGCTCGATAGCGTCAAACGAACTCATGTTCTTGATTTCGGTACGGACGCCGTATTCCTCGCTGCCCTCAGGACGGACGGAAATATTGACATCGCAGCGCATTGCGCCCTCTTCGCACTCTGAAATACCGCCCGAGCGGAACATTGACTTAAGCATATTGAGGTATGTGATAACCTCGTCCGCACTGCGGAAATCGGGCTGGGTAACAATCTCGATAAGCGGAACGCTTGTTCTGTTGAAGTCAACAAGCGAATATCTGCCGCGGTGAACGAGCTTACCTGCGTCCTCCTCCATATGAATCTGCTTGATGCGGATTTCTCTGCCGCCGTCGGGAGATTTTACCGTGACATGACCGTTTGTGCATATAGGATGATTAAGCTGTGTAATCTGATATGCGCAGGGAAGGTCGGGATAGTAGTAGTTTTTCTTATCAAATGTTGTATATCTGTTGATATCGCAGTTAAGCATAAGACCTGCCGTAACAGCAAGCTCGACAACATGCTTGTTCATAACGGGCAGCATACCCGGCATACCGCAGCAGGCGGGGCATACGCAGTCGTTGGCTTCCTTCGGTGACGAATGACCGCCGCAGGAGCAGAACAGCTTTGATTCCGTACTTAATTCAACATGAGTCTCAAGACCCATAACAAGCTCATATTTCATACTTATTCGCCCTTCCTTTCTGCGATTTTTGCAAGGCTTAACAGTGTGCTTTCGCTGAATGCCTTGCCGAGAAGCTGTACGCTGCCGCTTACAAGCGCGGGGATACCGATAAGGTTTGCGGCCGCTGTAAATTCGCTCTCCGCGAATACCTTTGCAAACGCTTCGCTGATGTCGTAAGCCTCATATGAAGCCTTGCTGCATGCAGGCGTGATAACAGCCGCATAATTTTCAAACAGCTTTGTGAAGTACTCGGCAGCAACACGGCGTACGCGGAGCGACTTGTCGTAGCAATCCTTGTAGCGTGTCTTGGAAAGAACATCAGAGCCGTAAAGAATAACAGCCTTTGTCAGGAAATTGAAGCCCTCTGTTCTTGTGTTTGTATAAAGATCGTCGATTGTGCGGAATTTCTCCGTGCGGTGACCGAACTTAACGCCGTCGTAACGGGAAACATTGTTGCAGGTTTCGGCGCACATGAGAATCTGCCATGCGATGTTTGCCTTTTCAAAAATATCTGTTGAGATTTCCTCAACCTCAACGCCGTCCGCCTTAAGAGCGGCGATGAAAGCGTCAGCCTTCTTCTTTGTTTCGTCGTCAGCCTTGTCAAGAAGCTCTTTTACAACTGCAACCTTTTTGCCCTTTATATCGGCGTCTGTTGTGTATTCATAGCTTTCTGCGGGAAGGCTTGTGCCGTCCTTTGAGTCATGGCCTGCAATTACGCCGAGGATTTCAGCAACTGTATCTGTATCTGCCGCGTAAACGCCGAGCTGCTCGCCCGAAGCTGCACAGGAGATTATGCCGTAACGTGAAACCGTGCCGTATGTGGGCTTGATGAAG
>JAZUDP010000061.1:0-14688 GCA_045639705.1 Acutalibacteraceae bacterium | reverse complement strand
TTCAGCAAAAAGATTTAACAAGGTTAAATAAGGCTTAAAACTTCTGAAACGCAGTAATATCAAGGATTTCAGGGCATTTTCTGCTTTGAACTCAGTAATAGTTAAGACTTGTTAAACCTTGCAGAGAATCAGTGAATTTTGTCAAATGGGCCCCAATGGATCCCCACAGTTTTAAGCATTTTTATTGAAAAACCTATATTTATCAAGGAAAAAGTATGGCTTGAAAATCCTAAAGGTATATGTAATGGGCCCCCATTTCTTCAAAAGGTATAGGATTTGCTGATTTAATAACGAAAAAGGTATCCCGGCTTGCCCATTTTTCAGAGCAAACCGGGATATTTTCACTGATAAATCACCTGTTTTCAGCCGTTATTCCTCAATTCTCAGAGCAACAAACCCATTTCCTGTTCTCAAAATAATCTCGGGACATCTGAATATATCGAGATAATATTTAGCTTGCTCATCAGTAAGGCTTCCGAAATCATCTTCTGTCAGTCCTGTAATAATGAACGTGCCGAAGATAATGTCTAATGCATTGCCGTCATTATCCCTCAGGACTCTGTTCGGCTCAAGACCTATCAGCTTACCTTCTTCGTTTGCGATGAGTCCCACATTATCTTCAAACGGATATATGCACTCAATATATCCTCCGACAATCTTCTGAAGGTTCTCAAGCGTATTCTCAATCTCTGTGACCTTTGCTTTCTTTCCGGGTTCTGCAAGAACCACCTCTATTTTTTCTGATATAATGATTATTCGTTCTTTATTTTTTGTTTTGTCATCAATAATTCATAAAGTTATTGATGACAAAAATAAGAATTTCTGATATAATACAAGCAAGTAAACCACTAATAAAAGCAGAGGTTTTGATATGAAAAAGACAATTAAAACGATAATAACGCTGTTTATTACGCTGGCAACAATTATTTCATTTAATTCCTGGGTGAGTGCAGCAGATACAACAAAATCAAATCAAAAATACAACATAGGAAGTATGGAACCAACAGATAAGGAATATGTTCCTGATGGCTCTATTGATAAAAAAGACTCTCATAGTGGCTGGACACTTGGAAATTTCAATATCAACGGTTATTCAAGAATGACTACTGACAGTAAAGGGACACCCGTGTTTTTGAAAAATGTCGGAGATGAGGTTTTTCTTTCATTTTCGCTTGAACAAAATATACTCAAGCTCAACGGTGATGAAACAAAATGTATTGCTGCTATATCAGAAGGATATGATAAAAATTTTGATTTTTCGTCTGATTGTTTCGGCCAAGGATTAGTCCTTGTTAAATTCACTGATAGTGAAAATAGCAGCAAAATAATTCCATATGCTAATTTTTTAAAAGGGGCAAAGGTCGGAGCTGATACAAAGGTTCAGGTATTTGAAGAAGGCGATTACGAAGTTTCCCTTGATTATTGTATAGCCGACGGACTTGCTCCTTTTGGACTTTCGAAAATCGGTAACCACAAAATTTTGCCCTCATATAATTACTATCGAATATATTTTAAATTCAAAATACGCAATGGTAACTGCATGGTATTCCCATGTGATGTTAAAACAAAATCCGAACTGACCAACTGCTCTTACACAGAAAACGGATTTTATCTTGACCTTGCCAAATCAAAATACTTAACTATTGATATCAAGAAGCAACTGTTGAATGAAGGTAAAAATGGATTGGTTGAAGACACTCGATTTAACAGGCCATCATACGATGGTGCCGCATTTACCGAAGAAGGAATTTATGTTATCACCGTACATAATACATATACAAATCAGAAAACAACAAAAACAGTATATGTCGGTAATGATAACTTATTAAAAGCATATGCAAACTATTCTTCAACTGGTATTACCATATCTGATATAAATAAGTTAGTGAACGAGGGCGCAACCATTTCCGAAGAAGGCATAATAAGTAACAAAACCGTCCCTGTTGAAAATTATGAACTGAATAACAATACAGAAAATATAACAACAGCTACAGATAATAGTGAAACAAATAATCCGAATAAGCGTAATAATACAGTTGTAACGGTAATAATAGTTATTTCGATTGTTGCAATTATTTCAATACTTGGAATAAAAATAATTAAACGAAAAAAAGGACAATCAGGAGTGTGAGATTGTGAAGAAAATAATATCAGTATTTTTGTCTGTAGTTCTTTTGCTGTTAACTGGTTGCAGTAAAACAAATACAGAAAATCCATCTGACAGCACAGCAGAAAACATAACAACTCATAATCCCACAGTTACCGTTTCTAATCTTGATTTCAACGGTCTAGACGATCCAAATCTGTGTACGTATATCAATAACGTGGTATATTCTGACCTGGTTGCAGATTTAAACAGCGAAAACTATTTTGTTGAAAATGTTTCTTCAGTTTATATTTCAAAAGAATACCTTGAAGAAATAGAGTATAATTCGAAAGAAAATATATATTTTGGCTATACATATACTCAATTAAATGAATTATTTGATGGCGATAGATTCCTTATTACGGTTGATGACAACGGAAAAACAGTTGCGAAATCATATAAGGACTTTGACAGAACATTTGAAAAAACAGTAATCAAAAACCTTGCTATTGGAACAGGTGTAATATTGGTTTGTGTAACGGTATCAGTTACTACCGCCGGAACAGGTATGGCTGCCGTTAGTGCTGTTTTTGCCGCATCAGCGAAAACAGGCACAGCCTTTGCTCTTTCTTCAGGGACACTTAGTGCACTGGCAGCTGGTATAGTAACTGGAACTGAAACAAAGGACATGGACGCCGCACTTAGGGAAGCCGCATTAAAAGGCAGCGAAAGCTTTAAATGGGGTGCAATATCGGGATCAATTTTAGGTGGCGGAAAAGAATTAATCGCATTAAAAGGTGCAACACTTAATGGTTTAACACTGAATGAAGCCGCTGCAATTCAAAAAGAATCGGGATATCCTTTAGATGTGATAAAACGGTTTAAAAGTGTCGATGAATATAACGTTTATAAAGATGCAGGTCTATATCCAAAAATGGTAAATGGAAAAATAGCTTTAATTAGAGATATTGATTGGAACTATACCAAGGATAATACCAGTAATTATTTAAGAGCATTAAAAGGGGGTCCGCCGATTGAGCCGCTTTCAGGGAAAAGTTATCAAGTTCATCATATAAATCAAGATCCTAACGGTACTTTTGCAATTTTAACAGAGAAGGAACATTTAGAAAATTCCAAGATTCTTCATATTTTTGGAAAAGAATCCACTATTGACAGGGGAGAATTTTCAAAGGAAAAGATTAAATTTTGGAAAGCCTGTGCTGCTTTGGTTGCTGCTTGATAAAGAGAAATGTAATATATACTTCAAAACATATGATTATTTGTTAACCGTAATATTGGTTGAGTAATTCAACGAATCAGTTAGTAATATTCTAAAAGCCGTACTCCAAACTTCCGTCATGCTCCTGATGCAGGAAGTCGCCCCACTCATCCCAGAGCCAGTCAAGAATCGGGCTGATGGAAATGTGATGGTCTGCATCTACTTCAATCTCAACTCCCATGTATGGGGAATCCGAACGTTCCTCATCTCCGTGGAATACATAATCACCCTCACGCTTCATGGTGTGGTATTCATCAAGGCAGCTGTCATTGTGGTCATCGATACAGTTTTCACAGTAATACTCATCATCGTCAGCAACAGTAACGCTGTCTTCGTAACGGAAGTGTTCTCCGCAATCGTGGCATTCGTATGTAACCTCATCATAGCAGGAACGGCAATAGTGAACTGAGCTGTCGGCAACCTCATACAGAAGATTAGTAGGAAGAACTTGACCACATTCATGGCAGGTATCAGTGCAGCTGCTGCAGAAGAATTCGCCGTCATGCTCAAAAGCATCGTCGATGTGGATAAGCTTACCGCAGGAGTCGCAGTAAACAAAACGGTCGTTAAATTCGTCGTTGGACATGGATACTTTGAGAACGATTTCTCCGTTGATTTTTTCATAGTTTAAAACTTTCATAATGATTTCCTTTCGTAAAAAATTTGGTTTCGGGTGGACGGGCGGATGAAAATGTGTCGGTTATCACGACCTTTCAGATGAAAAATATCTATAAATAAAAGGAGCCGACAGCAACGATAAGGTTGCCATCGGCTCTTGGAAACGGGTGTTAAATTGTATGCTTCGCGGTGTGCATTTTGAGCGATTATTTCCTTTGTTTTATAAGTAATTCCTCAAAGATAATTTCAGGCATAGTTTTATATTACTGAGAAACTATCTTTCATTTATATAGAGATTTCATGCAGAGAAAACAGCTGAAAATGCACGCTGTGAGGGGTTGGGAAAGCTAACTGAAATTTTGCTGAAAAATCACTGGAAAATACCGAAATAAAACTCCATATAAACGCAAAAAAGCCGCCTGATAATGACCTGTTAAAAGTCATATCAGACGGCTGTATTTATGCTGTTCGGTTGTATGTGGTATGTATGTTTAATTTACATTTTCAGGAGTGGTTTTGTTATTCTGTAAGTACGATATGGTCCGTTCTCTCACCGGAAAGTTTCTTTAAAATTAATATTAGAAAACCGAAATTTTTAATTTTCCTCAACTAGTGGCAGAGATCGCTCTTAATGTGTCGTTTTTTTGTTGACAAACGTAAACAATTGGATATATAATTATTATGTATAATTATATCGAATGGGGCATTTTTATGGCTGTTTTTAAATGCAAAATGTGCGGAGGAGACCTTGAAATAATCGAGGGCAGGTCTGTTGCAGAATGTCAGTACTGCGGTTCGGTACAGACTTTACCGAAACTTGACGATGAAAAAAGAGCGAATTTATACGACCGTGCAAATCATTTTCGCCGTAACAACGAATATGACAAGGCAATGGCAATATATGAGCAGATACTCAATGAAGAACCGACTGATGCGGAAGCGTATTGGTCTGTTGTGTTATGCAAATACGGCATTGAGTATGTTGAAGATCCGAAAAACCACAAGAGAATACCGACAGTAAATCGCGCCCAGTTCACATCTGTTTCTGCTGATGAAGATTTCAAATCTGCGCTTAAATATGCCGATACTGAGCAGAAGAAGATATATAAAGCGGAAGCAAAGGTTGTTGACGATATTCAGAAAGGCATTCTTGAGATTTCGCAGAAAGAAGAGCCTTTTGATGTGTTTATCTGCTATAAGGAAACGGATAATAACGGCAGAAGAACACCCGATTCTGTTCTGGCAACAGAGCTTTATCACGAGCTGACAAAAGAGGGTTTCAAAGTGTTTTTCTCACGCATTACGCTTGAAGATAAACTCGGAACAGCTTATGAGCCGTACATATTTGCCGCACTTAATTCCTCAAAGGCTATGGTTGTACTTGGAACAAAGTCCGAGTATTTCAATGCGGTGTGGGTTAAAAATGAATGGAGCCGGTATCTTGCTCTTATCAAAAACGGCGCAAAGAAAACGCTCATCCCCGCATACCGTGATATGGATCCCTATGACCTGCCCGAGGAATTTTCACACTTGCAGGCCCAGGATATGTCAAAGCTCGGATTCATGCAGGACTTGATTCGAGGAATAAAGAAGATTGTTGATGTTGATGAACCGAAACAGATTTTTAAAGAGAATACATTTGCGAATGCCACTTTATCTGTAAGTGCGAATATTATAGCTTTGAAAAAACGCGGATTTATGGCACTTGAAGACGGTGAATGGCAGAAGGCCGATGAATTCTTTGAAGAAGCACTGAATCAGGATGCAGAAGATGCAGAGTGCTATCTTGGAAAACTAATGGCAGAACTGAAAGTCATAAAGCAGGAACAGCTTGCAAATTGTGAACAACCTTTTGATGAAAACGGTAATTATCAGAAAGCTATCCGTTTCGCGGATAAACAATTAGCTGAAAAAATTAAAGGTTATGTAGAAAGAATAAATAATAGAAATGAAGAAAACAGAATAAAAAGCATATATTATGACGCAGTATCAAAACAGGAAAATGCTAACACAGAATCAGATTATCTTGAAGCTGCAGAGTGTTTTAAGAGTATTATTGAGTATAAAGATTCAAAAATTCTTTTTGAAAAATGTCTTGAATCGGCTAAGCTTGAAGCAGAGGAACGTCATGTAGTAGAAGAAAAGGCAGCAAAAAAGCGTAAAAAGGCATTTGCCATCGGTACACCTATTGTTGCGGCTTGCATAGCTTTTTTGATTATTCTGACAACGGTTATTATTCCTTCGGGTAAATATAATTCGGCAATGGAATTGTATAACGCAGGAAAATATCAGGATGCCTATACAGCATTCAACGAGGTCTCTTACAAAGATAGCAAAGACAAAGCATCAGAATGTCTGTTTTTATTGCAAAAATCAAATCTTACTGACATAAAAAAAGGCGATACTGTTAAGTTCGGTTTCTATGAGCAGGACAACAATACGACAAATGGAAAAGAAGAAATCGAGTGGATTGTACTTAATGTTGAAGGCAGTAAAGCTCTTGTTATCAGTAAATATGCGCTTGACTGCCAACAGTACAACACTTCATACACTGATGTGACATGGGAAAGCTGTTCTCTCCGCAAATGGATGAACAACACTTTCATAAACGAAGCATTCGGTTCGAAACATCAAGAGTTGATTCCTTCCGTGTCTGTGTCCGCTGACAAGAACCCTAATAACAGCACGAATCCCGGCAACGCAACAACGGATAAAGTATTCTTGTTTAGCATTACAGAAGCGAAAAAATATTTCTCTTCCGATAGCGCAAGAAAATGCAAGCCCACAAAATATGCAATTGCCAACGGAGCGTATGTAAATAGCGACAATGGCAATTGCTGGTGGTGGCTCCGGTCGCCCGGCGATTATCAGAGTAACGCCGCCGATGTCAACTATGTCGGCTCGTTCTTTTACTATGGTAGCGGTGTCAACTATGATCGTAGCTGTGTTCGTCCCGCAATGTGGATATCTTTGGATAAATAATTGAGGTGAAATTATGGCAATCTTTAAATGCAAAATGTGCGGAGGCACAATAGAATTCAACGAAGGAGATACAATAGGCGTTTGCGACAGCTGCGGAACAAAGCAGACCTTGCCGAAAGCGTCAGATGAAGCGGTAAGCAGCTTGTTTAACCGTGCAAATACTCTGCGCCTTAAAAGTGAATTTGACAGAGCAGAGGAACTTTACAACAAGATTATTTCAGCCGATGAAACACAGGCTGAGGCATATTGGGGTATTATTCTCTGTAAGTACGGTATTGAGTATGTTGAAGACCCGAAAACCTTCAAGCGTGTTCCCACCTGCCACAGAACCTCATTTGAGTCAATAACGGCGGACGAGGATTTCAAGCTTGCAGTCAAACACGGCGATACGGAGCAGAAAAAACTTTACGAAGCAGAAGCAAAGGCTATTGATGCGATACAGAAAGATATTCTGAGAATTGCCGCAGATGAGAAGCCTTTTGATGTTTTTCTCTGCTATAAGGAAACAGATGAAAGCGGCAGACGCACCCAGGACAGCGTTATTGCTAATGACATATATCATCAGCTGACGCAGGAGGGGTACAAGGTATTCTATGCTGCAATCACTCTTGAGGACAAGCTCGGTCAGGAGTACGAACCTTACATATTTGCCGCTCTCAACAGCGCAAAGGTCATGCTTGTCATAGGTTCAAAGCCTGAATATTTCACGGCAGTATGGGTAAAAAATGAATGGTCAAGATTCCTCAAGCTGATGAAAACTGACCGTTCAAAGCTGCTCATTCCCTGCTATAAAGATATGGACGCTTACGAGCTGCCCGACGATTTTGCACATCTTCAAGCACAGGATATGTCAAAAATCGGTTTCATCAACGATGTTGTCAGAGGTATCAAAAAGGTTGTTAATACTGAAACGGAAGTAAATGAACAGCCTGCCGTTGTCGTTTCGGCGGGTAGTGCAAACGTTGAACCGCTTATCAAGCGTGCCTTTATGTTTCTTGAGGACGGCGACTGGACAAGCGCAAATGACTACTGCGAAAAGGTTCTTGACCTTGACCCAGAATTTGCCCCTGCCTATGTCGGTAAGCTGATGGCAGAAATGAAAGTCAGAAAGCAGGAACAGCTTGCGGATTGTGAGAAAACATTTGATGGAAACGGTAATTATCAGAAATCTGTGCGTTTTGGTGATGCCGTACTTGTGGAAAAACTGAAAAAGTATAATGAAAATATAATCCAACGAAATGAAAACTTACGTAAAGAAAAGCTTTATAATAATGCCGTAGGAGCTATGCAGAGTGCTAATACAGAAGCGGCGTATAAAGCCGCATCAGATTATTTTAAAGCAATACCGGGATTTAAAAATGCTGATTCACTTGCGGAGCAGTGTCTTGAAAATGCGAATATTTGTCAAAAAAACGCAGTATATAATTCCGCTGTTTCAAAAATGTACGGTGGAAGTTTATTAACGGGAAATAAAATTACTGATATCAATACAGCCATCAAAGAATTTGAGAGTATTATTGATTGGAAGGATTCATCTGAAAAAATTAAAGACTGTCAGAGAATAATTGAAGAACTTAAACTTAAGGAAGAGTCCAATAAAATTGAAGCAGAACAAGAAAAAGCACTGAATGATATTTTTAATAAAAGAAGGGAAAAGCATAGAATAATAGGTATTGTTCTTTTATTAATAATAAATTTTATTTCTGTATTGGCAATAGGTTTATTAGCTGATAATGACTCCTTTGTTGCGGCATTAATCGATCTCTTTTCTGCGCTTGTAGTAATACCCGGTGTTACGATTGCGATAAATATTTTAGTAGCAAGAAAGAAATTAAAAAAAATACCGTTAGGAATCATTATGGTTTTGGTAATGACTGCTTTAAATGTTATCTCATGTACTTTTTGGGAAAAAGATTATGTTGAAACAATCTTTTGGGGTTCTCTTATTTGGTATGGAATAATTTATGTTATATCATTTGTTATTACAAAAATAAAATGCTCAAAGCCAAACAACAAAAGATAACAGACTACCTGATATTTTCAGAGACTACATAGATAAAAGTTTTACTTAGGTGATCAAAATGAACGATAAAAAACTTACAATTCCACCCCGTAAATTCCGTGGAGATACGGCGGTTGTTTCGGCAAGAATACCGAAAGATTTGATTGCTGAGCTTGACCGTCTCTCAGAAAATACGGGACGAAACAGAAACGAAATAATTGAAATGTGCCTCGAATTTGCAGTTGAGCATATTGATGAGGAATAGGAGGATTTTTATGCCCGAGAAATACAATCCGCCTTTTGAAATAAACAATGCAATAGTTTCTCTTGTGGCGGAAATCGCAGAACTTTGCGGAAAAATTTCCTCAACGGAATGTTTCAGTAAAAATCCGGTTTTACGCCGTACAAACAGGATACGTACAATTCACAGCTCTCTCGCAATAGAACAGAATACCCTCACACTGGAGCAAGTTACGGCGGTTATAAACGGTAAAATTGTTATCGCACCGCCTAAAGATATTGAAGAGGTTAAAAATGCTTTTGAAATTTATGAGCTTCTTGATACCCTTAATTCCTATTGCGTTGATGATTTGCTCAAGGCACACGGCGTTATGATGAAAGGTCTTGTACAAGATGCAGGAACTTTCAGAACGCGCTCAGTGGGGGTTGTGGACAGCTCATCCGGCGAAGTTATTCATGTTGGCACTCTGCCTGATTATGTCCCCGAGCTTACCGAAAAGCTTCTGAACTGGGTAAAGGAAAGTGATGCTCACCCGCTGATTAAAAGCTGTGTTTTTCACTATGAATTTGAGGTTATTCACCCATTTTCAGACGGCAACGGAAGAACAGGAAGACTGTGGCATACGTTGATTTTATCAAAATGGAATCCTTTGTTTGCGTGGCTGCCGATTGAATCAATTATCTTTAAAAATCAGAAAGAGTATTATTCGGTAATTAATGAATGTAATTTTAATGCAGACTCAACGAACTTCATTGAGTTTATGCTTGAATTAATAAAATCAGCCTTGGAAGAGGCTGTATATGTCGGAACAAACGTCGGGATAAATGTCGGGATAAATCTTGAAGAAAAAATAATAAAAGAGCTGTCTGACAATTCGAAATTATCCGCAGCGTCACTTGCAAAAATTTTGAATGTATCATCAAGACAGGTTGAAAGAATACTTTCAAATCTGAAAAAAGAGAATAAAATCGAACGCATCGGCTCAAATAAAAACGGAAGCTGGATAGTTAAATAAAAGGAGGAATAGCAAATGGCAATAGCAAGCATTATCAAATATGAGGGTGACAATTCCACATTCATCTGGAAGCACCCGTGCGAGGATTTCAACATCGGCACACAGCTGATTGTTCATGAATCGCAGGAAGCAATATTCTTTATGAACGGACAGGCTCTTGATCTGTTCGGACCCGGCAGACATACTCTTGAAACACAGAATATTCCTTTAATAGGTAAGTATCTCGGCAGGCCGTTTGACGCTAAAACTCCGTTCCACTGCGAGGTTTATTTCATAAACAAAACCGAACAGATGGCAATTAAATGGGGTACTGACAGTAAAGTTCAGTATGTTGATCCTACATACGGATTCCCTATTTCTATCGGTGCATCGGGAGAAATGTCTTTGCGTGCAGAGAATAGCAGAAAGCTGCTTTTAAAACTTGTAGGTACAGAGAATTTCCTCGGTCAGCAAAAGCTTGTTTCTTTCTTTCGTTCATTTTTAATGACGCGTGTCAAATCCTATATGGCACAGTATATGAAAAATAATGCCGTCAGCATTTTTGAAATTGATGAACATCTGACTGCATTTTCCGAAGCTCTTCTTAGACAGTTAACTCCCGATTTTGCTGATTACGGTATTGCTCTTGAAAGGTTTTTTGTTACTAATATCGTTAAGCCTGACGGTGACAGACAGTATGAAAAATTCAAAGAGCTTCATTTCCGTCAGTATGCTGATATCGCTGAAGCTAAACTTCGTCAGCAGACTGCGGTTATTGACGCACAGACAGAGGCTCAGAAAGTTGTTATCGATTCACAGGCACAGGCAACAAAACGTGCGCAGGAGGGATATACCTATGCGCAGGAGCGTGGCTTTGACGTTGCCGCCAAAGTTGCACAGAACGAGGCGGTCGGTCAGTTCACCAATATGGGCGTGGGACTTGGTACAATGGCAGGCGTCGGAGGTGCTGTCGGCGGAATGGTAGGCAATGCGGTAAACAATGCCATGAATTCCGCAAATGTTTCTGAACAGCCTGCTGATGATATGTCAGCATTTAAAGCAAAACTTGAAAAACTTTCCATGATGAAAGAAGTCGGGCTTTTAAGTGATGAAGAATTTAACTCACTTAAGGCTGATTTGCTTAAAAGCTTTATGTAACAGGGAGGTATAACAATGAAGACAAAAAAAGTAATAATTTCCATTTTATCAGTCATTCTGGTCGCATATACCGCAATAGCTTTTCTTGCTTTTGATAAATCTGAAAGCGCGTCAATCCTGTGCAATTCAAGCTCCTATGCGGAACAGTTTGCAAAGGATAATAAGGTTGACTATTCTGTAATTTCAGATTCAGAAAAGGAAACTGTTTCATTTGAAAATTATGAATACTCTTTGGAAAATGATTTTGCAACTATTACTGCATATAATGGTTCAAGTGAAAAAATCACTTTGCCAGAATTTATCGACGGACATACCGTTATAGCAGTATCGGAAAATGCATTCAAAAATGCTGATAGTCTTAAAGAGATATATGTCCCGGATTCAATTCAGTATTTCTATGAAACAAAGTTGCCTCATGAAATATCTGTGTTTTGCAGTAAGGATTCTCCCACATACGCAATACTTAAGGAAGCTTCTGAAAAAGTTGTAAAAAATGAAGCAAAAAAAGAGACCACAACTAATGCAGATACTACGAATTTTGTCGAATATGAAATGACAAAAAAATCAGAGCTTCCCTTTGAATATAACGAAACCGATAACGGAATTGAAATCACAGCATTTAAGCAATATGACAGCAACATTGTCGTTCCGTCGACTGTAAACGGTAAGAAAGTTACTGCAATTTCATTTCCGGTTCTTGAAGAAAATGTAAGAAGCGTATTTATTCCCGACACAGTAAAAACTATTGAAAGCGATTTCAGCACACCGAGATACAATTCGGATTTCTTTATAAGTCTTGCTGTTGTATTGATTGGATATATTTTTGCTGTTGTTGCCAGCATGATTGCATTTAAGGACAGTGACAATCTCGAAAGAAAAGTATTTGGTACGCCGATTGTTTTTACAGGTCTTAAATACTATGCAATTCTTGCAATTGTAACTGCAATATGTTTGATTGCCGGGATTAAAGCTATTGTTCCTGCCGTTGTCGGCATAGTTTTCATTGCTCTTGGTGCAATTGAGCTTGTCAAAGCAAAATCCGCTATTCAGGTTGTAGAAGAAATTGACAGTAAAGTTAAAGAAAAACAAATCTTTATGCGAACACTTACATCGGAAGCGGAAGTTTTGATTTCAAAAGCTGAAAGCGAAGCCTTAAAAACTGAAGTAAAGAAAGTTTATGAAGCCATACGATATTCTGACCCGATGACAAATGATTCTCTTTATGCTATAGAAAAAGAAATATCAAATGGATTTATGGTATTTAAAGAAGCTGTTATTTCAGCAGATGTTGAACTTGCTAAGTCTTCAGGAAAGAACCTTATTGAAAATATCGAGGAGAGAAATCTTAAATGCAAGCTTCTGAAATAATCAAAAAAAGCCGAAATACCATTAAAGATGCTAAAGAAGTAATACGAAAAAACTGGAACACATCTGCAGCTAATGTTCAAAGTGAAGACTTGAAATGTGAAAATTGCGGAGGCACTCTTATGATTTCACAAGGTGGTATGATGGGAATCTGCGATAGCTGTGGATGTCAGCGCAAGTTGAATCTGACGCAAAAGCAAAAGAATGAAATAGCAGAACAGATTCAGATTATCAATGAGCGATTACATAGTATTCAGTCCGAAAAAGATGTGTGTAAATCTGAACTGGAATGTTGTAATGATTTACCATTCAAACGGAAGAATATACGCAAAGGCCTGTTCCTTTCTGCATTACCGATTATTCCTTTTCTTATTGCAGGAGTATTTACAGGCAGAGAACCGTTTTTTACAATAGCTGCTTGCCTTTGGGGTCTTGCATATGTTTTAGGAATAATAATGGGAAGTATGTTCTTAAGCAAGGGCACGGATGTTTTTAAAGGAAGAAAGGCCAGGACTTTTATTATCGGATTTTTTCAGTATCTTACTTTGTGTATTTACGGTATTGCTATCGGCGTCCAGGCGTTGTCAAATTTCAGTAAGACAGCGGAAAATGCCCAAAGTACACAAATTCAGCTTACAGAAAGAATAAACGAGATTGAAAAGGAAGAGAAAGGTCTAAAAAAACAGCTGGAGTATTTAGGTGGATAATTTTTTAGTTTGACAGATATTTAATAAGTTGATGTGAATCAGATTATCAAAAGCAATCTATTTTTTCAATACTATTATTCCAAATGATTGCTCAGATAAAGTTCAATCTATCGTCATGCTCCTCTCTCTTACCGACGCGACAAAAACAAACGCAGTAATCAATTAAAAAAAATAAATTGATAATAAACGATAAAAAGTCAATTTTATTAAAAATTATTTTTTCAGTGGCTCATTTTTTACACCGTCTGTACATGAAAAAATGAAGAGAAAAAACATGGTTACCTGCAAAAGTAAGTTCCGCAAATAAACAAGAAAAATAAAAAAAACAGGCGATTTATGGATTTCAGAGTGGATTTTTACAGGCAAGTGGTATATAATTAGGCTGAAAATAGCTGAAAAATCTGCATGCTGAAAAGACGTGCAGAAAAAATTGTGTAAAAGTAAATTCCGCTCGTCTGGATTAAAAATTTCAGTTTGCGGTTATCTGACTTTTACCTTTCAGGTTATTTTTTAACAGTGCTGGATTCAGTTGAACTTGGTCTGCCGGGATGCGGGTGATGTGCAATTGATTCAGCACTTCTTTTTTCAGAAGAAGCTTTGCAACCTCATACGGCGTATGCCCATTAAGTGAATCTCTCGATAAACTGTTGATATGATTTGCCATCAGCGTGGCGTGTTCCTGAGTAACCCAGTACATACTGATGCCTTTAGGAATAATGTATCTGATTAACTCGTGATTTCTTTCAAGCCTTGCTTTCTGATTAGATTGTAAAGAATCACAGTAGAAAACAGAAGTTCGTTTGTTTCCGTCTCTGGTGTATTCAAGTCCTTTGGAATCTTTGAATTCAGGACCGTTGTCAGTAAGAATAACAGGAAAGGTATCTCGGAATATTTCCAATCCCAGTAAATCCGTAAGCTTGTCAAATACATTTACAACATCAGCCATTGTACATCTGTTAAGGACAAAAATGAGCATAAGTCTTGATGTACGGAACATCATTGTCAGAAGACATTTCCCTTTTTCCTGTGTACCTTTGACAGTGTCCATTTCAATAACTTCAACATCTGGATTTAGTGATAAATGGCTCTGGAATTCTTTGTAGGTACGACCCGAGCGATAGCTGAAATCACGGGTAACAGGCTGTTGTGCCTTCTTGCGTTTTTTGTAACGCACTTTCCTCGGTAAATCAATATTTCTTACGCTCAGCGCACCTGAATCTATGTAATTATACAAGGTTTTTCTGCATATTCCAATT
>JAZUDP010000060.1:0-4321 GCA_045639705.1 Acutalibacteraceae bacterium | reverse complement strand
GCATAAGCCGTGACGGAGGGATTGTAAAAAAGAATAGCAGATAGATTATCAAGAAAACGCGTTTAGACAATCCCTCAGTCTCGCATTCGCTCGACAGCTCCCTTTACACAAGGGAGCCTGACCGCTATACCAAACTCAGCGCTAAATACCAATTTATACATATCTTACGGCTCGCGCAGGGTAACAGAATTCTGATAACCGCCCACACGGCATGCGACCGCAGGTACTGCGGTAAATTGTAATTTATAATATTAAATATGATATAAACGGTAAATTGTATGAAGATATTTATCATTTATTTCCTTTTTTCATCTTGACACATGTTAAAGCGGTGATATAATGTTGAATATCGAACTTTTAAGGCAATCACTTATTTAAAAGAGGTGTAACATTGGAAGACGGCAACAGAACAATTCACGTTGAACTGCGTTCGCTGACTCACCGTATACACAGATTCTTTCAGAACAGCCCCAACAAGCGGGCTGTTGATTCTGTTACGGGGACAAACAGCTGGATAATCTGTTATCTTGCAAATCATGAGTGCAGGGATATTTTTCAGAAGGATATTGAAAAGGAATTTGATATCACACGCTCAACTGCGTCAAAGGTTATTGACCTTATGGAGCAGAAGGGTCTTGTCGAACGGCAGACGGTTCCTCATGACGCAAGGCTCCGCAAGCTTGTGCTTACGGATAAATCGCGTCAGCTGGTCAATCTTATTTCAGAAGACAAGGATAATCTTGAAAAGACACTTACAAAGGGCTTTTCCGAGGAGGAAAAAGCCGCTCTTGCAGAATATATATACCGCATGAGAAAAAATCTTGAAGAAGAAGGAGGAAAATAATATGTATATGATAAAACGCCTTTCAAGGTGCATACGGGAATATAAAATCCAGTCGATTTTAAGCCCGGTTTTCATTGCGCTTGAGGTTGTTATCGAGGTTTATATTCCGTTCCTTACCGCCCAGCTTATTGACGCAATTGAAGGCGGCTGCGATATGCAGGAAATCGGAAAATACGGCATCAGACTTGTTATCATGGCGGTGCTTTCACTCACCTGCGGCGCGCTTGCGGGATATTTCTGCTCAATCGCGTCCTGCGGATTTGCAAAGAATATCAGACACGACATGTACTATGCCGTACAGAATTATTCTTTCTCAAACATCGACAAATTCTCAACATCAAGTCTTGTTACCCGTCTTACAACGGATATCACAAATGTTCAGAACTCATACATGATGATTATCAGAACGGCGCTCAGAAGCCCGATGATGCTCATATTCTCAATCATCATGACAGCGAGAATCAATGCGAGAATGACACTCAATTTCCTTGTTATGATACCGTTCCTTGCCGTTGCGCTTACGGTTATGATGAAGAAGGTTGTTCCGACCTTCAGACGCATTTTCAAGCGTTACGACGCGATGAACGAATCGGTTCAGGAAAATATCGCGGGTATCCGTGCGGTCAAGTCCTTTGTCCGTGAAAATTTTGAAAGAACAAAGTTCAACACGGCCTCCGACAATGTATGCAGCGATTTCACCTACGCCGAGAAAATAATGGCTCTTGCAAGCCCGCTCATTCAGTTTGTCAGCTATCTTATTATGCTTCTTGCCTGCGTCGTCGGCGCGAAGCTTATTGTCAACAGCGGCGGAACAGAGCTTACCGTCGGCGGACTTTCCTCAATTCTTACCTACGGCATGCAGGTTCTGATGAGTCTTATGATGGTTTCGATGATTTTTGTCATGATTTCCATGTCGGCTGCGTCCGCGAACCGTATTGTTGAGGTGCTTGACGAGGTCAGCGACATTCAGAATCCCGCAAATCCCGTCATGGAGGTTGAAAACGGCAGCATCAGCTTTGAAAATGTAGATTTCGCATACTCGCACAAGCAGAACAGACCTACGCTGAAGAATATTTCAGTTGACATCAAATCGGGCGAAACAATCGGCGTTATCGGCGGTACGGGCAGCGGAAAGTCTTCGTTTATTCAGCTTATCTCCCGTCTGTACGATGTCGATAACGGTTCGGTAAAGGTCGGCGGCGTTGATGTACGCGACTATGACATAGAAACTCTCCGCGACGCTGTTTCCGTTGTTCTTCAGAAGAATGTTCTTTTCTCGGGTACAATCAAGGAAAATCTCCGCTGGGGCGACGAAAACGCGACTGACGAGGATATCGTCAGAGTATGCCGTCTTGCTCAGGCAGAGGAGTTCATCGAGTCCATGCCCGATAAGTATGACACATTTATCGAGCGCGGCGGCGCCAATGTTTCGGGCGGTCAGAAGCAGAGACTCTGTATTGCGCGCGCGCTTCTGAAAAAGCCGAAAATCCTTATTCTCGACGACTCAACAAGCGCGGTTGATACAAAGACCGACGCTCTTATCCGTCATGCTTTCAGAGAAGAAATTCCCGACACAACAAAGCTTATCATTGCTCAGCGTATTTCCTCGGTTAAGGACGCGGACAGAGTAATCGTTATGGATAACGGCGTTATTGTCGGCTTCGGCACGCACGACGAGCTTATGGAAAGCAATGACATTTACCGCGAGGTATATGAATCTCAGACAGGGGCAGGTGATTTTGATGAGTAAAATGCCTCCTATGACAGGAATGAAATCAAAGGCAAAGAAGGGTACGCTCAAGCGCCTTTTAAAGCTGCTTTTCTCAGAGTATAAATGGCAGCTTCTGATTGTCTTTTTCTGTATTGTTATTTCAACGGCGGCTTCAACCGCATCAAGTCTGTTCCTCAATCAGTTTATTACAAAAATCAAGGAGGGAATGGATACAGGCTGGGGCGCAGCAGGTGCAGGAATAATGCGCCTTATCGGCTTCATGGGTCTTATCTATCTTGCGGGCGTTATAGCTTCGTTCTTCCACGCAAGAATCATGGCGATTGTTACGCAGAGCTTCCTGAACAGCACGAGAAAGAAAATGTTCGACGCCATGGAAAGACTGCCGATCAGATATTTTGACACTCATCCCTACGGCGATGTAATGTCATATTACACCAACGATATCGATACGCTCCGTCAGCTTGTATCGCAGGCTCTGCCGTCGCTTATCATGTCGGCATTTACCCTCATTTTCCTTGTTTCCTACATGCTTTATCTCAGCGTATGGATGACGCTTGTTGTTTTCGGCTCAATTTTCCTTATGTTTATCGCAATCAAGCTTGTCGGCGGAAACTCGGCAAAATATTTCCTCCGTCAGCAGAAGGCTATAGGTAAAACCGAGGGCTTCATTGAGGAAATGATGAGCGGACAGAAGGTTGTAAAGGTATTCAACCATGAGGACGAGAGCTGCAGAGATTTTGACGAAATCAACGAACAGCTTTACAGGGAATCTTCAAAGGCGAACAGCTTTGCCAACATGCTTATGCCTATCATGGGCAACATCGGCAACATTCTCTATGTTCTGCTTGCCTTTATCGGCGGCCTGCTTATCCTTTCTCCCAATGTTCACAACCTTTCGCTTTCGGGTCAGGAACTCGGCATCGCTGTTGTTGTTCCCTTCCTTAACATGACCCGTCAGTTTACAAACAATGTCACACAGATTTCACAGCACATCAACCATATTGTCATGGCTCTTGCGGGCGCGGACAGAATTTTTGAAATGATGGACGAAACACCCGAAAAGGACGAGGGATATGTTACGCTTGTAAACGCAAAAGAGGTTGACGGCAAAATCGTTGAGTGTGAAGAGCGTACAGGCGTATGGGCATGGAAGCATCCCCATGAGGACGGCACCGTTACCTATACAAAGCTTATGGGCGATGTCCGCATGGAGGAAATCGACTTCGGCTATGTTCCCGAAAAGATTGTTCTTCACGATGTTACGCTTTACGCGGAGCCCGGTCAGAAGGTTGCCTTTGTCGGCGCAACGGGTGCGGGCAAAACCACAATCACGAACCTTATCAACCGCTTCTATGATATCGCGGACGGTAAAATCCGTTACGACGGCATCAACATCAATAAAATCAAAAAGGACGACCTCCGCCGTTCTCTCGGCATCGTTCTTCAGGATACAAACCTTTTCACAGGCACGATTATAGAAAATATCCGTTACGGCAAGCTTGACGCATCAGACGAGGAATGCATCGCCGCCGCAAAGCTTGCAAACGCGGACGAATTTATCACAAGACTTCCCGACGGATACAACACCATGCTTACCGCGAACGGCTCAAATCTTTCACAGGGTCAGCGCCAGCTGATTGCCATTGCGCGTGCGGCTGTTGCAGACCCGCCCGTAATGATTCTTGACGAGGCAACCTCCTCCATTGATACAAGAACCGATGCGATTGTTCAAAAGGGCATGGACG
>JAZUDP010000059.1:0-9670 GCA_045639705.1 Acutalibacteraceae bacterium | reverse complement strand
CGCAGAAAAAGGCTAATGCTTTTAAAAAAATCGTCGAATAAACAAAAAAGGCGTTCCACACAAGGTGATACGCCTGAAATTGCCTTAAAATTGCAATTTTTTTAGATCAAATTTTTTGTCGAAAAATCGCTCAAAATCCTTGATATTGCGTGCTTTTTTGCTTAATCCTTCTTATTATTTATGGCAGCCTGTACTGCACTATACTCATTGCAGTAATCAAAAGCCATTTTTCGAGACATTTTAGGACCGAAAAAATGTACTTTATTCAAGTAGATTTTGCTAATAGCAGTCGTCAGTCAGTTGCTATTTCAATGTTCTTTCCACTGAACACAACTCCGAATTTGCATGCTGAGAGCTGTTTATTTGTCTTATTTTTTCTTTTTAACACATTTACGGTATGTGACTGCCGCACCGTTTGCAACTGCCCACAGACCTCCGCCGTTTTCGCTTTGCTGTCCGATAAACCACAAATTTTTAACAGGCGTTTTGTGTGGCGGATTTTTCTGATGCCATATGGGCACAGTACCTCCGAATGAGCTTTTGCTCATGTGAGTCATTGCGCGGTAGTCCTCCGCTGTCATAATTTTCCGCATGGTTATGTGCTGCCGCAGGTCAGGCAGATAACGCTCCGCACGTTCAAGCAGATGCTCTGCAAAAATTTCCTTCTGCGTCTCCCAGTCGCCGTCACAAAGTCTGTCAGGTGCCACGGTATATACAGTAAGGCAATGTCTGCCCGGCGGTGCAAATTCTGGAGCGTGATACGTGGGTACAAACAGTAAAAATCCGTCCTCGCCATCGTGGTATACGCCTGAACGCAGACGCTCTGTGGCAAGAGGCAAATCATACGAGCCGTAGCAATAGCAAAGTGAAGTGCCCAGCACCTCTGCCGGATCAAAATCCACACCCAGATGCACCATGAACACAGCCTCCATAGGACGGTAGGTTTCAAGAATTTTGCGATAGCTGTCATCAAGCTGCTCCAAGCCCACGGCTTTTTCGAAAAAGTCTCGCCCGCTTCCGCTGCCGACCACCACATCGGCAGACTCCTCGATACCGTCTGTAAGCCGAACACCCACAGCTCTGCCGTTTTCTATAAGGACACGCTCGACTATTGTGTTCAGCCGAATTGTACCGCCGTTATCCGTAATTACATCCGCAAGTGCTTCGGTTATTTTCTGACATCCGCCCTTTACGTAGCCGAAGCCACCAAGATAGTGCTTGCCGTTTTTCTCTAAAGGGATTCTGTCGTCAAAGCCTGTTTCAAGATTTGTAAGCGGAACTCCCAGTCCCCACACCTCACGCGGGTCGGCGCAGTAATCTGCCAAAATTCCGGTGTAAAGTGCCTGAAGCTTCGGATTTGTAAAAAAATGCTCAACAAGCTGCTGAGCGGTCATATGTGCATAACGTGCAACCGGTAAAAATGAAGCTGCCAGACCGAGAGTATTGGTCACAGAAGGCTTGTTGTTAAGCCGATAGCGGACACGCATCATATTATCGTAAAAGCGGTAGTAAGCGTCAAGCCCTGCCGCATCCTCGGGAAACAGGGTTTTCAGATAATCCCGTCGCCAGTATTCGCCCTCATATTTTTCAGGGCGCAGAATCGAGTAATCAGGCATTTCCACATTGCGGTCGGCACGCATAAGCTCTAAATTTATTCCCAGCTCCGAAAGCAGCCTGTTCATGGGCTCACCGGGCAGCATATCGCACATTAAAAGCGGACCCTGCTCAAACCTATAATCACCTGCCCCGCACAGTGCGACCACTCCTCCGGGCACAGCGTTTTTTTCATATACGGTTACTTCATGCCTGTCCTTTGCCGCAAGTGCACCGAAAGTCAGCCCGGCAAGACCGCCTCCGATTATAGCAAATTTCATAGATTATCACCCTTTCTGTGTTCAATTATAAGGCATCGTACCTAAGAAGTAAAGAAATATCTGAAAGCAAGTGCAGTTTCACCGTCGAATTACTTGTGTTATATTAAACGATATGGTATGATACTGTTAATATCTCAGAAAAAGTAAGGGGATAGAATATGAAAAACGAAAGTAAAATTATTGAGCGGGAGCAAAAACAGCTCTCACGTCTCGAAAAGCTTGGAGCAAAAAAGGAATACACCGGTTATTTTGTTGTAATTTTACTGCTTGTACTTGCCGTAAATGTTATTGACGAAATAACCTCAAGTCTGCCTGCCAATCTGCAGTCCTGCTATGTTACCGAGTTTCTTGCAATCAACGGACGCAGCTACGAGGACGCTTTGGCTCTGCACGGCACGGTAAGCATTATCAGCTATGTGCTCGGTATTATTACGCCGTTTTACAAGGCACTTGCCGATAAAATCGGACGCAAGCCGTTGTTTGCGCTTTCTACCGTCGGCATGAGTGTCGGTATGTTCATTTCCGCCATAGCGCCGAATTACTGGGTATATCTTATCGGCTCGTCAATTATGAGCTTTTTTATAGCACATGATATTCAGATTATTTATATTCTTGAGGTTGCACCGCCTAAGCACCGTGCCCGAATTTACAGTATTCTTAAATCGGCCGGTATTGTCGGCGTTGTAGCTATTCCGTGGATGCGTCAGGTGCTTATGAACAATGATCCCACACGCTGGCGTATGGTTTACCTTGCACCTGCAATTGCCGCCTTTGCCGCAGCCCTGTGCGTACTGCTCTTTGCACGGGAAACAAAGGTGTATATTGAGGGCCGTACCGCATATCTGCGCCGTCCCTATGCCGAGCGAAAGGCAGAGGCAGAGCGTCTTAAAAATGAAGAGAAGGCAGACGCCAACAAGCAGGGCGTTTTTGCCGGAATCAAATATATTGTGAAGCATCGCGACCTTCGCAGCCTTATGATTTTCCATGTTGTTTTTGATGTCGGACTTGCCTGCGTGGGACTTTATCATGAATCCATGCTTAAGGCAGCGGGATACTCTACCGCCGAAACAACAAAGGCGCTGTTCCTTGTTCCCATTTTTTATGCAATCTGTGTATTTGTCAGCGGCTTTGTTGCGGATATCATCGGACGTAAAAAGACGATTCTGCTTTTCGGCACGTTCCATATTATAGCTTTCTGCGCATTTGTTTACGGACTCAGTCACAACTTCAGCCCCACGGTTCTCGGAGTGCTTTGCGGAATATATCAGGGCGGCTACTGGATAGGCCGTGACTATATGGACATTATGGTAACCGAAAAGGTTCCCACGGACATCCGTGCTTCCGTTCTCGGTGCCGACGGTCTGATTGTAACTGTCGGTATGGCAGTCGGCTATCTGCTGTGCATTGTGGGAATAAAGATTATCGGCGTATCCCTCGCCTGCCTTATCGTTACTGTTCCATGCGTCGCCGTGGCTATTGTCGGCGTAATGCTGCGCGTAAAAGAAACCAAGGGTACGGTTATGGAGGATATTGTTGAATCAGCTGATACCGAAAAGGTCAGCTCCTGACAGCTGTATCCGATTTTGCGGCAAAATAAATTGATTATACTTTCTTTACAGACAAAAACAGCTTGCAGCATGAATTGTGCTGAAAGCTGTTTTATTATATTAACAAAACGGGTCACTCACCCTTCTTTTGTGTTTGCTCCTTAATGATTACTTACCCTGTTTTCGCAGGACGGCCGGGCTATCTACCGGCTCTGGCATACTTTTCAGTACGCGTTGCGTTTTTATCTTTGCTTTATATAATCAGACTTTTCAGTCGGATCAACAAATGATTTATCGAAATAAATAAATCATTATTTATCTGATCTTTCAAGGGCGATGTTTATTATAACGATAAGACGAATTATTTTTCAGCTACGCCTGTTATACGTTTTTTTAAAATATTAAAAAAGCAAAACCGCAGGTTCATTGCGAATCTGCGGTAGAGTTTTAGAATTATTACTTAAATGTTATTCCTCTGAATCCCAATCATTTCCCATTTCATGATAGATATCACAGCCGATTGTATAATTGAAGGGAGAATAACTTTGAAAGTCGGGTCAAAATTAAGCCGACCGCTTAACTCTTCTTCAGAGACGCTGCCTGTTACAGCTTCAAGTTCCTTATCGTTAATTACAGCTTTTTCATTTTTAGCGTTCATAAGGTTACTTCATTTCTTTTAATTAAGATTTAAGCTCTGAGATAATATCGGCAGCTGATGGTGCAGCATCCGCCGAGAATTCTTTTTTGCTATATTTATATGCTTCTTCATAAGTTTTTGGATGTTCATAGTCGTCTGAGTCTGTGAATTCTGTATATTCTCCCGCACCGGTAACAGCTTCGAGCTCCGTATCTTTAATTTCTGTTTTTTCACTCATTGCGAAAACCTCTTTTCTTCATATCTCAGCTTGCGCTGTCCAAACTGTCGTCGCTCAAGCCTTGTCCGTTTTTAGCAACGCAGAGCGGTACGAATAGGCTTGGGTCATTCAGGTCTATAGGAAGTTTGTTTGGAAGGATTTTCTGTTTCATTCCGCCGTTTACATTTTCAAGTTCGATATCTTTAAGTTCAACCTTTGTGTTTTTCATAATTATTAACCTCCGTAAATTTGATGTTTATTTTTGTCTTACATCTCTTTATACGATGGTTTTGAAAAAAGGGCTAATAAAAAATGTTCAATATTTAATCTTAATCATAATCATTAGTGCTTCCCCACAAAGGATAATTCTGAAGCGCGTACCATGAATCCACATAGTGAACCGCATAGCCGTAGCTTTCCTCTGCCATTTCCTTGCGGATTTTTCTGTTCACCCTTGAAAGCCTGCGGACAAGAACTCTTTTGCCTTCTTCATGAAATGTTTCATTTCTGTTGGGGATTTCGCTCACTTCCACGCAAAGAGATACCTTTGTGTGATGCTTTTTTGCATACGATATTTCGTCCTTGGTCATTCTTACGATTCGGTCCGTGTCTTCATTGTAGGACATAATGTTAATTGAATCGCAGACTTCAAAAAATAATTCACAGAGGTTTTTCGGTTCGCCGTTCACGGTTACCGTAAAGGTTTCAAGAAATGAATGAATATCCCACTCCAGAAGCAAACCTGCATTGTCTGCGGACGGCCGAGCTTTATTTATGAGAAAATCCGCAAATCTCTGCATTATTTCCTGTGGATTTTCCTGATAATCGGGGTGCTGTGCAGGTTCTAAATCCAAATGAATTGAATAAAATTTTTCGTCGTCAGTCGCTTCGCTTTGATATTCAAGCAGAGTATTGATAATTCTGTCATAAGATGCATAGTCATCAAGCCAGTAGTATTCACCACCGAGATATGCCACACGAATATCCATTGAACTGCATTTTTTAATAAATCCGCGGATTGTATCAAAGGGGACATTATATCCCATGGCTTCACCGAAAAGATAAATTTCGGAAACATTGTTTTTCTTTAAAAAATCAAGATAGCGGTCGCAGTTTCCGTTGGTAATATCATCGGTGTACCACCACCAGGTTCCAATCGGAACATTTTCTTTCTTTGCGTTTTTCAGGTTCAGATTTACCGATTTATCGCAGGCACCAAAAACATTGTCAAAGCTCTGACAAATCGTTTCATAAATCCGTTCCAAGCTGTTTATCAGCTTGTCAAAAAATCCGTCTGCCTCGGCAGTTACCGCCGTTGAATCGGGCAAAGTCTCATCAGACGCAGATGACGTTACAGATACCGCAGATAAAATAATCGTCAACGATAAAAGTATTGCCGTAATTTTTTTCATATTATTTCACGCTCCAAATCTCCCATTTACGAGTGTTATGGTATGACAGTATAAGACATGCTCGCCGCAATAACGGCGGTCATTGTTTTGTAGTGTGATACTGTTCACACTAATATATTCGAATTCATTTTTTTACATCGTCTTATCCGAAAAATTCAATCAAAGCGGGATTGATAATTGTTTCTGTACTTTCAAATGTTGATGTGTGCGTTGCGTCTTCAATCATTAATGACTGACAATCGGGAATATGCTTATCAATTCTTTTGTTATGCGTTCTGTACATCATATCCTTTTCAGCATAAATGTGTAATACGGGAATCTGAATTTGTTCAAGGTCTTTGAATTGGAGATTAGGCTGATGTGCCATCATTCCCTTAATTTCACGCTGACGGAGAAAATCAGGATCTGTTCTATACAGACATTCAATGCAGAGAATAAAATACTGCCACATTATCTGAAGCTGTGTTTTAAGCTTAGTGCCGAAAATGTTTATGTTAGGACTCTGAACACAAAGTTTGGTTACTCTCTCAGGATAAAGCAGCGTAAAAACTATACCGAGATTGCCGCCGTCGCTGAAGCCGTAAATATATGTTGTTTTAATTCCGAGATAATCAAGAAGCTTTGCCGCGTCCTCTGCTTCAAGCTTAAATGTGAGCTTGTCGGTGCCCAGTGCCGTATTGCCTGTGCCCCTTGTGGAAAGAACGATTACTTTATAATGTTTTGCCATTTCCGGCAGGATATTGTAATCATGTCCGTGCATATTGCCGCCGTTGCCTGTGAAAATCAGAAGTGCCTGATCATGTTCTGCACCGTAAACAGCATATTCAATTTTTGTTGTGCCAACATCGTAAAAGCCGTATTCATCCGGCGCAGGTACAACCCATTCTTCCGCATAACAGCCTATGGAAGAAGCACATAAAATCATAATTGCTGACAGAATAAAAGCAATAATTCGTTTCATAAAATCATCCTTTTAAATATATTACAATAATAAAATTATAATAAATAATTAAAGCGTTGTCAATTCGACATAATTATTAATTACATCTTATTACCACCATATAATGCATATATAAATTAAAAGGCACGAAACTGGAATCATCACTCCACTTCCGTGCCTTTTGTCTGTTGTACGCTTTTGGATTCTCCGGCCTGCGTGTAACAGGATTTACATCGCCCCAGGTCTTACGCTTTCGGGTGTTCAGCTCTCTTTTCTTTTTCTTGGAGAGCTTTTCTTTAGGTATGAACTTTTCCATACTGTTATCCTCCTTTTGATTTACAGAAGGATAACACAATTAAAGGAGTATGTCAATGCAAAGAAAACCTAATATTTAACAATTAAACAAATCCGAAATAAAATATATGTGGATTATATCAGTCGCGGATTTCGCCTGACGGATAGGGAATATCAGTTTCATATCCTGTGGGCGCACCCATTACAGGGTAACCCTTCATATCGAAGCTGACCTTTTGCAAATTGAGATACCTTGGTGCATAAGTCACGCTCGGATTTGTCTGCTTCAATCCGTGGTAAGCGCACCATAGCTCAGTACCGTCGGGCGAGTAAAAGAAAGAAGCGTGTCCGGGACCGTAAACTCCGTTGCCCTTGACAAACAGCGGCTCTGACGATTTCTTCCATGAATATTTACTGCACATATCGCCGCCTGTGTATTCAAGCACTCCAAGGCAGTATTCATCTGACCAGCAGCCGTTGCCCGAGTAGATGATGAACAGATGCTTTCCGTTTTTAACAAAGAATGCTCCCTCGTTGATTGCGGCTCCTTTATTATAAGGCGGCACGCGTTCCCAGTCATATTTTGCTTTTGATATGACTGCTTTCTTTTTACCGAGTGTCCACGGATTTTCAAGCTCCTGAATTACAAGATACTGCGCACCCTTGATTCTGTTTCCGTCACAGCCAGAATAGCAGATGTACTGTTTGCCGTTTTCATCAGTATATACTGTCGGGTCTATGGCATAAAGGTCATCATCGAGCAGACCTTTGAAAATGAATCCATCAAAAGGATTTTCAGTTTTGGATTCCATAACAAACAGCCGTTTTTCACCGCTGCCCTGCTGAGCTGTACCGCTTGTGTAAATATACCATTTTCCGTTGGGAGCCTTGTGCATTTCGGGCGCCCATATGTCACCGTAAATTCCGTTTTCGCCGTCGGCACTGAATACAACAACAGAATCATTATCAGAGAGAAGATTTGCGGCGTGACGGCTACGGTAGATTTCAAGTCTGTTGACGCAGGTGAAAAGAGAATAGTAATATCCTGTAACAGCATCATATGTAACAAATGGGTCGGGAGCGTCCCTGTCGGCTATGGGATTATTGAATGTACGCGTATCAGGCACTTCTTCAACATCGCTTTTATATATTATTTTCGCATAAGGGTCAAGAGCTTTCAGATATTCCTCACAGCCCGAGAATTTTATCTCTTTGGTAAGCATACCGTCCTCATACTGAATATATGTATTGGAATCCATTACCGGAAGTGTGCCTGCTGTTCCCGCAATAACAAACAGAGAATGGGTTGAGCTGTCAAGAATATTATTTGAAACAACAAAATTCTTTGCTCTGTTTTCTTTACCGTCCCACGAATTTATATGCGCCGTATATGACATATAGCCCGACTCGTGCTGTCGGGTTCCCCAGCCTTCGCCTGCATCACGGAATGTGTTTGAATCAATAAGAATGTTTTTGAACAATCCGCCCTCACCGTTGTAATACTCAAATGAATTTGTGCATTTTTCAATCACATTGTTGCTAAATGTGATGTTTTCGATTTTTGAATCTGAGTTTGACTGGAAGGTTATGCCTGCGTCATAAATCTGATAGATATGGCAGTTTTCAACAAGTACATTACTTGAATCCGCCCAGAACTCAATTCCGTTACCGAATCTGACATCTGTATATCCCGGCAGTAAGGAGCCGCCAGTCCAGCCGATTTCGCAGTTTCTGACAGTTATATTTATACAGCCGCCTTTTATTCCGTGAGCACCGCCGTAAAGAACTCGCAGTCCGTCAACGGTAACCCATTTTGCAAGACTTATAACCGGCTTGCAAAGTGCAAATTCAATTTCATTGAAGCGTTCGGCAGGGTTCTGTTCACTGTAGAGATAAACTTTATTATCATTGGTATTGTGCCAGAAGGAAAGGTCAGATTTCAGCTCTTCGACCGAGCCTTTGAAGCCGAATATTCCTGTTATCTGCTTTAAACCGACGGCTTCGCCTGCGTTGAAAATAATATTGCCCACGTCATCGGTAAACACTTCGTCAAACACCCACACATCGGGGATTTCAGTTTTTGTCCATTTTGCAGAATCCGCGGCATCCGCAGAGCCTAAGAAAGTGGGCTTTTCGCCCTCGCCGTAGGAAGCGTACGTAACGCCCTTCTGACAGAAAAGCTGACCACGGTATTCGCTTCCGCAGGCAATGTAAACTGTATTTCCGTTTCGGAGCTTTAGGCTGTTCAGCTTGTCAAGAGACTGCAGTGGCTCCTCAATGGTCTTTCCGCTGTTGGAATCAGAGCCGTTGACCGAATCGAAGTAATAGACTGCGTTCCACGGCATAATACTCGCAAAGGACGAGAACAACATAGTAATAACGGTAATAATTGAAGTAATAATTTTCATAACAGATGTCTCCTTATTATTACTTTTTAAAAGTAATATAAAGTATTGAGCCGCTTTCGATTTTCTTCGGGAGCTGAATTTCAACCCATTCGCTGCTTTCGTTTACCGTGAAGCATTTATCAACGGTATATTCGCCTGCGTCAATTTTCAGCTTTCTGTCCTTTTTCTCAGAAACATTTGCAATAAGAAGTGCCTGACCGTCTTCGCCTGTTGCGGCAACGGCATAAAGGTCATCCTTCAGCTTTCTGTTCTTTATTTCAGCCTGACTGCCAAGCTTATAAAGCTGACCGAATGCCCAGAAACCATAATAAGCAGGTGAAGGCGTTCCGCTCTTGTAGAAT